>NZ_JASATQ010000005.1:0-135881 GCF_038440415.1 Sphingomonas sp. OTU376
TTTTAAAAACCCCCCCCCCCCCCCCCCCCCCCCCCCCCCGGGGGCCCAGGGTTTCTCTGCCGATTTGCTTGCCGCCCCGGGCCTCGGCTTTCGCCGGGGAACGGGATAGGGTGAACCAACGGGCTTTCATGCGGCAGTCTTCCCCGCGCAATGCTGCGCCACGAATGCGGCGTGATCCTGCATCTGCCCCACCTCGCGCGCATTGAGCAGCTCGATCAGCTCGAGATACTCCGCGATCTCCTCGCGCGAGGGCGCATCGGCGAGCGGGTGATATCCGGTCGCCGCGATCCCCTGCCCCGCCAGCACCTGCAGCCAGGCGACTTCGCTGAACAGGTCCGCCTCTCCGCGCACGATCTGGCCCGAGGCACGCCACAGTTCAATCTTGTGCTGCAGGCTGTCGGGCAAGGCCGCGGCGCGGCGTTCGGCCCAGAAGGGCTCGTCACGGTTGTTCGCCCAATAGTGCAGCACCAGGAAGTCGCGGATGCGGTCATACTCGACATGCGTCTGGCGATCATATTCGTCGCGCTGAACCTGGCTGACATAGCGGCCAGGCAGCAGCTTGAGCACCCGCTCGATCGCCGACTGGATCATGTGGATGCTGGTCGATTCCAGCGGTTCGAGGAAGCCGCTGGCGAGGCCGAGCGCGATGACATTGTGCTTCCAGAAGCTGGTCCGCTTGCCGGCGGTGAAGCGCAGCGGCCGGGGATCATCGAGCGGCTTCTCATCCAGCCCGGCGAGCAGCCGCGCCGCCGCCTCGTCGTCGGAGAGATGCGCGCTCGAATAGACGATGCCGTTGCCGGTGCGGTGCTGGAGCGGGATGCGCCACTGCCAGCCGGCGCCGTGCGCGGTGGCACGGGTATAGGGGGTGAAGTCGCGGGCGCGCTCGGACGGGACCGCCATGGCGCGATCGCAGGGCAGCAGTTCGCTCCACGCCTCGAATCCCGCGCCCAGCGTCTCGCCGAGCAGCAGCGCGCGGAACCCGGTGCAGTCGAGGAACAGGTCGCCAGGGATCTCGCGCTCGCCGTCGAGCTTCAAAGCTGTGACGTCACCGCTCTCGGCGTCGCGCTCGACCGAGACGATCCTGCCTTCGACGCGCTCGACGCCTCCGCTCTCGGCGAGGCCGCGCAGGAAGCGCGCGTACAGGCCGGCGTCGAAATGGAAGGCATAGGGCATTTCGGGCAGCAGCTTCGCTGTCCGCGCGGGCCCGCGCTGGAACTTGTTGGCGAGTGCCGCGGCGTTGTTGAGTGCATAAGGCGCCAGCGGCCTGGCGACGCCCTCGGCCAGCCCGCGCAGCCAGCTGTGCTGGAAGGCGAGCAGGCCATTCTCGCGGCCGACATCGCCGAATGCGTGCATGTATCGACCGCCCTTCGTCCAGCCGACGAACTCGATCGCGAGCTTGAAGCTGGCCTGGGTGGCGGCGATGAACTGGTTCTCGTCGATCCCCAGGCTGGCGTTGAACAGCCGGATCTGGGGGATCGTCGCCTCGCCCACGCCGACAGTGCCGATCGCCTCGGACTCGACCAGGGTGACGCGGAAACGCTTGTCGAGGAACCGGGCGAAGGCCGCCGCGGCCATCCAGCCCGCGGTGCCGCCACCGGCGATCACGATGCGGATCGGCTGCTCAGTCTGCACGTCAGCGCCTCGACAAAAACAGGTGGCCCGGCGGGGAAGCCGGGCCACAGCTCGGGGGGATCAGAACTTGTAGGTCAGGCCGAGATAATAGTCGCGGCCATAGCGCTGATACTCGCGGACCAGGCGCTTGTCGGTCGCCTCGGTGGTGACGAAGGGCTGGTCGGTGATGTTCTTCGCCTGGGCGAGGATCGAGAGGCCCGCAAGCGGTCCGCTCTTGAACTCATAGCCGATCTGCGCGTCGAGCACGCCTTCCGCACGGCCCAGGCGATATTCCGGGTTCGCCGAGAGGCCGGCCAGTTCGGCCAGGAAGCTGTCGCGCCAGCGATAGGTGGCACGGGCCTGGAAGCCGCCCTTCTCGTAATAGGCGGTGGCGGTGGCGACCCACTTGGACTGGCCGGGCAGCGTGATCGGCGTCGCGCTGTTGCCGTAGCGGATCTTGCTGTCGACATAGGTGCCGCTGGCGAACACGCCGAAGCCGTCAAGCGCCGAGCTGAACACGGTGAATGGCAGCGATGCGGTCGCTTCCACGCCCAGGATGTCGCCATTGCCGGTGTTGGCGGGCGAGCTGACCAGACCGAACTGCGCGTTCTGGCCGCGGACGATCGCCTGCTGCGCCGGGGTCAGCGCCGCGAGCAGCGGGGTGAAGTCGTACAGCACCGAATTGTTCGGATCGACGAAGTCGGTCAGGTGCTTGAAGAAGCCGGTCAGCGCCAGATAGCCGCCGCTGTTGCCGAGATACTTCTCGAACGAGATGTCGATGTTGGTCGACTGGTACGGACGCAGGTTCGCATTGCCGCCGTTCGAGCTGAACGGGCTGTTCTGCGGCAGGCTGCCCATGCCGATCTTCGAGATGTCGATCGACACCGCCTGGGTCACGCGCTCCTGGTCGAGGCGCGGGCGCACCATGGTCTGGGCCGCGCCCAGCTTGATGTAGAAGTTCGGCTCGAGCTCGAGGCTGAACGAGGCCGAGGGCAGGAAGTTGGTGTAGCTGGTCGAGGCGCTCACCGGCGAGATCGTCACCACGCCGTTCAGCAGGCTGGCGATCTGGCCGTCACCGCCCTGCTTGGTGTGCACCACTTGCAGGCCGAGCGAGCCCTTGAGCGCCTTGCCGCCCACTTCGCCGTCGACGGTCAGCTTGGCATAGCCGGTGATCACGTCCTCGGTCACGGTGTTGTCGCGCACCAGCGAGTCCGGGCGGTTGTCGAACACCGAGTTGAGCAGCCCGTAGATCTTCATCGGATCGACGGTCAGCATCTTGGGCACGCCCAGATAGTCGAGGCTCACGCTCTCGCTGAGCACGGCATCGGCCGGCACCGCGACGCTGGTCGGCGTGCCGCTGGCGACGGTGCAGTTGGTGCCGCCGCCCTTGGGGCAGAGGAAGTAGCTGGTGTACTTGCTCTGCTTCTCGCGGCGGCTGTAGTTGCCGCCCACTTCCCAGCCGCTCAGCACGCTGCCGGCGATCTCGCCCTTGAAGCTGGCGCGCAGCGACTTGAGGTCGTCGGTGAAGTCCGGGCGATTGAGGAAGCCGGCCTGCACCACGGCGGTGGTGCCGTTATAACCCCAGCCGCGCGGATCGGTCAGGCGGATCACGCTGGTGTTCGAATAGTCGAGCGTCGGCACGATGTCATAGGTGCCGTCGCTGTTCTGGGTGATGTGGACCGTGTCCTTCGCGCCCGTCGAATTGTAGCCGGTGCCCGAATAGGTCTCGAGCAGGAAGTCGGTGCGGGTCGCGCGGCTCCAGCTGGCGTCGACGTTGAAGTGGATCGTGTCGCTCAGCTTGAAGTCGTTGTTCCAGCCGATCGAGATGTTCTCGGCCTTGCGCTCGTTCAGGTCGTTGCGCTGGACATTGACCAGGTTGCTGATGGTCGCATCGGTGACCAGGCCGTTCTCGACCTTGTAGCCCGGCGCGATCACGCCGTTCGAGCCCCAGGTCGGCGCGGTGCCGAACTCGATGCCGCGCAGGTGCTGGGTTTCCTTGAAGTTCGAATAGAGCACGTCGAGGGTCGAGTGGAAATTGTCGCTGGGCGCCCATTCCACCGTGGCGACGCCGCCATAGCGCTTCAGCAGGTTCGACTGGACGTACGGCTTGGCGCCGCCGAGGAACAGGTTGCCGCCGGCGGCCGGCTCGCTCGGGAAGCCCCAGGCGGCGTAGCGCTCGATCTGGGTCGGCGTGCTCTGCGCCGAGACGCCCAGCGCGATGCCCAGCGTGTCGTTGGCGAACTTGCCGACATAGGTGGCCGACGCCTTGTAGCCGTAGCGGGTGCCGTCCGGATTGAGCTTGTCCTTCTCGTTCATCTGGCCGCGGGCCGAGACGACGAACGTGTCCTTCTTCTGGTCGAGCGGGCGCAGCATGCGCAGGTCGACGGTGCCGGCGATGCCAGCCGCGATCAGCGAGGCGTCGGCCGACTTGTAGACGTTGACGTTCTTGAAGAATTCCGAGGGATACTGGTCATATTCGACGCCGCGATTGTCGCCGACGGTGACCTGCTCGCGGCCGTTGAGCAGCGTGGTCGAGAAGTCGGGGCCGAGGCCGCGGATCGACAGGCGCTGGTCGCGGCCCTCGAGGCGCTGCGCGGTGACGCCCGGGATGCGGGCCAGCGAGTCGGCGATCGAGACGTCCGGCAGCTTGCCGATGTCTTCCGAGGAGACCGAGTCGACGATCGTGACGTTGTTGCGTTTGATGTTCGCCGACGAGGTCAGCGAGGCGCGGATGCCGGTAACGACCAGCGCGGCTTCGTCGCCGGTCGACTGGTCGGCGGGTGCCGGTGCGGGATTGGTGTCCTGCGCAAAGGCCGGGGTCGCGCCCAGCAGCAACAGGGCAGCACCGAGCGTGCGGGTGCTGGCGCTCAGCGAAAGCGTGCGCAGAATCGCGGCGTGATTGGACAAAGCCATCTTCATTCCTCCCCAAGATCATCGCCGCCTTCACTGGCGACGGTTTTTCTAACGTCTTCCCCAATCGTCCGAGCGGGCCGCCAAGTGAAGGCAAACGCATACGTATTCAGCGCTGCTTCCGATTCCGGCCCGAGCGCGCTACTTGGATAGGGCGCGCGACAACTTCGCGCTTCGGGAGCAGGAAACGGCATGGCCTCGCCGGACAAGCCGACATCATTCGACATCGCGGCGCTGGCGGGTGTCTCGCAGCCGACGGTGAGCCGTGCCCTGCGCGGCGATCCCACCGTCAATGAAGGCACGCGCAAGCGGATCGAGGCGATCGCCACCCAGATCGGCTACAAGGTCGACAAGAACGCCTCGTCGCTCCGTCGCGGCCAGAGCAGCACGCTCGCCCTGCTCTTCTTCGAGGATCCGCTGCCGGACGGCACCGCGATCAACCCCTTCTTCCTGGCGATGCTCGGCTCGATCCTGCGCACCTGCGCCAAGCGCGGCTATGACCTGCTGACCTCGTTCCAGCAGCTCTCCTCCGACTGGCACAAGGATTTCGAGGATACGCGCAAGGCCGACGGGCTGATCCTGCTCGGCTATGGCGACTACGAGCTCTACCGCGCCCGCCTGCAGGACCTGGTGCGCCAGCGCACCCATTTCGTCCGCTGGGGATCGGTCGAGCTCGACGGGCTTGGCACCACGATCGGCTGCGACAACATGCTGGGCGGCCGACTCGCCGCCGAGCATTTGCTGTCCCGGGGCCGGCGGCGCCTGGCGTTCATCGGCGAGGCGAGCAGCCATTATCCCGAGTTCCGCGATCGCTATCACGGCTTTTGCGACACCCAGCTCGAAGCCGGGATCGAGCCCGATCCGCGCCTGCAGATCGGCGCGCTGTCGATCGAGGAATCAGGGTTCGAGGCGGCACGCCAGCTGCTCGCCAACAAGGTGCCGTTCGACGCGATCTTCGCCGCGTCGGACCTGATCGCGATCGGCGCGCTGCGGGCGCTGCAGGAAGCCGGCAAGTCGGTGCCCGGCGACGTCTCGGTGGTCGGCTTCGACGACATCCCGGCCGCCAGCCTCACCCACCCGCCGCTCACCACCATCGCCCAGGACTATAACGCCGCCGGCGAGGCACTGGTCGACACGCTGATCGGCGAGATCGGCAACCACAGCGCCGAGATCCGCCTGCTCCCGCCCCGGCTGATCGTCCGCAAGACGAGCTGACGGTTCGGCGATCACTTCCCGGTTCCCCGGCGAACGCCGGGGAACCGATGAGCCTTGGCACCTTCCCCGCCCTAGTCCTGCTCGTCGGCCCGGCGCAGATACTCGTCCGCCATCGCGAAGCGGATGCGGCGGACGGTGGGATCGTCGCTGTCGGCGGCGCGGGCGCGCTCCTCGCGGGCGCGGCGCTCGAGATAGGCGCGCTCGGTCTCCGGTTCGTCTGGCAGATGGCGGGCCCTGCTCGAAGGCGCGACGCCCTTGGGCTTCGCCTCCGTCGCCAGCGCTTCATACATGGCGGCCAGGGTCAGATGCTGCTGGCGCGCGGCGCCGTTCAGCTGCTCCGCAATCTCGCGCTGGCCCGCTGCGCGGGCCTGATAATAGTCGTGCTGCTTGTTCATCGACCCAGATCCCGCCTCTGCAGGTTATTCTAGGTAACGTTGAGCAATTGCGAAGGTTTCGCGAAAGCAACAGTCGCACGGCCGCGCCGTTCCGTCGCATATCTGCAACGGTTCGAGGGGCCAGATGGCCCCTCCCCCCGGTTTTACCAGCTCAGCACGACCTTGCCGGACTGGCCCGATCGCATCGCGTCGAAGCCCTGCTGGAACTCCTCGGCGGCGAAGCGGTGGGTGATCAACGGCTCAAGGTCCAGACCGTTGCGGATCAGGCCGAACATCTTGCGCCAGGTGCCGAACATCTCGCGGCCATAGACGCCGCGAATGTTGAGCGCCTTGAGGATGATGTCACCCCAGGCGACGTCCATCGACTGGCCCGGGATGCCGAGCATCGCCAGGTTGCCACCCATCATCAGCACGTCCATCGCCTGGCGAATCGCCGGGATCGCGCCCGACACTTCCAGCGCGGTGGCGAAGCCGCTGGTGATGCCTTCCTGCGCCATCACGTCGCGCAAGTCCTCGCGGCTGACGTCCACCGGGCGAACATCGGCGATGCGCGCGGCGAGATCGAGCCGGTAGCGGTTGACGTCGGTGATTACGACCGAGCGGGCACCGGCACGGCGCGCGACGGCGGCGGCCATGATACCGATCGGGCCGGCACCAGTGACCAGCACGTCCTCGCCCATCAGGTCGAACTGCTGGGCGGTGTGCACCGCGTTGCCGAACGGATCGAGCAGCGAGCCGACTTCGTCGCTGACATCCTCGGGCAGCGGCACGACGTTGAACGCCGGGATCGCGAGGTACTCGGCGAAGGCGCCCTGGCGGTTGACGCCGACGCCCACCGTGTTGGGATCGAGATGGAAGCGCCCGGCGCGCGCGGCATCGCTGTTGAAGTCGATGACATGGCCCTCGCCCGACACGCGCTGGCCGATATGCAGGTCGCGCGTCACGGCCTTGCCGATCTCGACGATCTCGCCGGCGAATTCATGGCCGACGATCATCGGCACCGGAATCGTCTTCGCGGCCCATTCGTCCCAGTTGTAGATATGGATGTCGGTGCCGCAGATCGCGGTCTTGCGCACGCGGATCAGCACTTCGTCCGGGCCGATCTCCGGGATCGGCGCGGTGGTGCTCCAGATGCCTTCGCGCGGCTCGAGCTTGGCGAGTGCCTGCATCGTGCCGGTGGCGGCCTCGGCGCGGGTCTCGATCTTCACGTCCAGCATCAGATAATCCTCAGTTCACGGCCGATTTCGGCAAAGATGTCGGCAACCCGCTCGACCTGGGCGGTGCTGAGCGCAGCCGACATCTGGGTGCGGATGCGCGCCTTGCCCTGCGGCACGACGGGGAAGGAGAAGCCGGTGGCGAGCACGCCCGCCTCGAGCAGCCGCGCCGAGAAGCGCTGGGCGAGCGCCGCCTCGTAGAGCATCACCGGGATGATCGCGTGCTCGCCAGGGACCAGGTCGAAGCCTGCGGCGGCCATGCGGGTGCGGAACACGCCGGCATTGGCCTGGATCTGCGCGCGGCGGGCATCGCCGTCGGCCGAGCGGGCGATCTCGATAGCCGCCAGGCTGGCGCCGCACACCGCCGGGGTAAGGGCGTTGGAGAACAGATAGGGCCGCGCGCGCTGGCGCAGCAGGTCGACCACGGCCTGGCGCGCGGCGATGAACCCGCCCATCGCGCCGCCCAGTGCCTTGCCGAACGTGCCGGTGACGATGTCGATCTTGCCCTCGACGCCACGCAGCGCCGGGGTGCCACGGCCCTGCTCGCCGATGAAGCCGGTCGCATGGCAGTCATCGACCATGGTCAGCGCTTCGTACTTCTCGGCCAGCTGCGCGATCACGTCGAGCTGGGCGATCGTGCCATCCATCGAGAAGACGCCGTCGGTGACGACCAGGATCGTGCGCGCGCCGTCGGCGCGGGCCTGCTGCAGCACCCGCTCCAGATCGTCCATGTCGTTGGTGGCGTAGCGGTAGCGCTTGGCCTTGGAGAGGCGGACGCCGTCGATGATCGAGGCGTGGTTGAGCGTGTCGGAGACGATCGCGTCCTCCTCGCCGAGCAGCGGCTCGAACACGCCGCCATTGGCGTCGAAGGCAGCAGCGAACAGGATCGAATCCTCGAAGCCGAGATAGTCGGCGATCGAGCGTTCGAGTTCCTTGTGGATCTCCTGGGTGCCGCAGATGAACCGCACCGACGCAAGGCCGGCGCCCCAGCGGCGCGTGGCTTCGATCGCACCCTCGACGACGCGCGGATCGCTGGCGAGGCCGAGATAGTTGTTGGCGCACAGGTTGATGACCGGCTTGCCGCCGATCGTCACTTCGCCGCCCTGGGCCGAGCCCAGCACGCGCTCGGGCTTCATCAGGCCATCGCGCTCGAGCCCGGTGAGCGTCTCGGCGACGCGGGAATAGAATTGCGAGTCCATCGGTCCTCCTCGTGAGGCCGATGGGCTACATCATAGTGGAATTCTCGTCCAGTATCCCGGAAACAAGAAAATCAGCTGGTCATGACGAGCAGTGCCCGCGCCGCGCCGTCGCGTGCGCGCAGGCTGTGCGGCACGTCGGCGGGATAGCGTGCGGTGGCGCCTGCGGGGACCATCACCCGGTCGTCGCCGGCAACGACTTCCACCGCGCCCTCGAGCACGGTCAGATGTTCGCGCGTGCCCTTGGGATGGGGATCGGAGACCAGCGCCCCGCCCCGCTGGAACAGCAGTTCATACCATTCATATTGCTCGGCATGGTCGGGTGGGCTGAGGATTCGGAGCGTGCAGGATCCGTCCTCGGTCTTGATCTCGGGCGTGAACGAGGCCGACGAGATCTCGATCCGGACCTCATGCTCGGTCACCTTGCCGGCGATCAATTCCGATATATCGACGCCGAGCGCGTTGGCGAGCGACCAGACGGTGGCGAGCGACGGGTTGGCCTGGCCCCGCTCGATCTGCGACAGCATCGATCGCGACACGCCGGAGAGCCGGGCGAGGTCATCGAGCGTGAGCGAACGCGCCTTGCGATAGGTCTGGATATAGGGGCCGATCTGCGGCGCGCCGGCTTCGGACACGGGGTTCCTTCCATCAATAGATGGCCCGGCATATCAACACTGACCGCAGTTTAGCAAAGGGCATGGGGAACCGGCGCCCCCGCCGGCTCCCCGCCCCCTGAACTCAGAAAGCCGCGCTGACCGAGAACACCACCCGCCCGTCGGCGATGGACGAGCCGTCCTTCACTCGCGAGAAGTTCGGCTGGATGTAGGTCGTCTCCGACTTCTTGATGTTGGTGTCGACATAGGCGACGCCGAACACCAGCGGTCCCACCGCCGCATCGGCGCCGAGCATCCAGTCGAGATAGGAGCCGGTCGGGGTCACGCTGGTGCCGTTCGGGCCCAGGCCGGGATTGCCCTTCGAGCCGCCGAGATGCGCCTTGAGCGTGATCGGGGTGTTCGGGATGCCGCCGCTGACATCGGCCCAGAGATACAGATTGTCCTCCTTGTCGCCGGCCGCGCTCTCGGGCGTGTTGCTCCAGTTGCCGAGCGCTTCCTGCGCCGGGGCATAAGCGACGCCGGCGAGCACCGACACCGGGCCGAGCGAGCTGCTGAGCTTGACATAGGGCTCGGCGAAGTCGGTCTTGTCGGCGCCCGAGGGGTACATGTACCAGGTCACGCCGACGTCGAGCGCCAGGCCGTCGCCCAGGTCCTTCTTGTAGCCCGCGATCAGGTCGAGCTCCATGTTCGAGCCGCCGAAGGTGCCCCAGCCGGCCAGGTTCGAGCCCCAGGTGCCGACATAGAGGCCGCTTTCGTGGGAAACGGTGATGCCGCCCTGGATCGCCGCGCCCTTGTCGCTCTGCGAGACGCCGCGGAAGCGATAGTCTGAGACGAGCGCGACATTGCCGGAAACGGTGATCGGCTTGGGCGGCGCTTCTTCCTGCGCGTAAGCCGGAAAGGCCGTGCAGCTCAGCACGGCCGCGATCAGATACTTCTTCATGCGGGCATTCCCCAATAGCCTGAGAATGTTCCCGCCTGCGCCGAAAAGCGCGGCCCTCTCATCCCGGAAGGGTGTGGGACGGGGGCCGCTGCTATCCGATCTTCAAAATGCCGGGGAAATCATGTCCGCGGGTTTCCTGATTGTAATAAACTGTTGCTCTCGCCGGGTGTGGCCATTCGCACACACTGCGCCGGAACGCCGAAAGGGCAGGCAAGCGCCCCTCTCGGTCCGCTCCCCTGCCCCTCCCGTGGCGTGTCGAGGTCGCTACGGCCTCAGGCCGGCTGCACCTTGCGGAGCTGGTCCGGGTGACCGCTCAGGTCCACCCGCAGGCCCCGCGCCCGGCGGCGCTGCACCCAGTCGCGCAGCGTCTCCGCGCTGGTGTGGTCGATCGCCGGCACCTTGCCGAAGTCGAGGTGCACCGGCTGGTCGGCCGGCACCGCGTCGAGCGCATTGTTCAGCTTGGGCAGCATCACGAAGGTCGCGGCGCCGTCCAGGTTGATGCGATGCGCATCCTCGCCATGTTCCGCGTCCACCTTCAGGCGCAGGCGCCGGAAGTGCGGCAGCAGCTCCAGCACCGACAGTCCCAGACCGATCAGCACGCCGGTCAGCAGGTCGGTTGCAACGACCAGCACGAAGGTGACTGCCCAGATCGCGGCCGGGAGCAGGCCGTAGTGCTGGAACAGGTGACGGACATGGCTGACGCTCACCAGCTTCCAGCCGGTGACGACGAGGACGCCGCCCAGCGCCGCCATCGGGATCTCGCGCAGCAGCCAGGGCAGCAGCGCGGCGAAGCCGAGCAGCCAGGCGCCGTGCAGCACCGCCGACATGCGGGTGATCGCACCCGCCTGGACGTTGGCCGAGCTGCGGACGATCACGCCGGTCATCGGCAGCGCGCCCGCGAGACCGCAGAGCAGGTTGCCCACGCCCTGCGCGCGCAGTTCCTTGTTGTAGTCGGTGCGCACGCCGTCATGCATGCGATCGACCGCGGCGGCTGAAAGCAGCGTCTCGGCACTGGCGATGAACGCGACCGCAATCGCGGCGATGATGATCGTCGGGCTGAGGAACGAGTTCAGGAAGCCCTCGCCCGGCAGCGTCACCGCCGAGACCAGCGAATCCGGCACCGCGACGCGAACCACCTCAAGACCGAAGCCGAAAGCGACCAGGGTCGCGCCGACCACGCCGACCAGCGCGCCCGGGATCAGGCGCAGCGCCTTGGGCTTGAGCTTGTCCCAGCCGAGCATCAGCACGATCGTCAGCACGCCGAGCGCCAGCGCCAGTTCGGTGCCGGTGACGTTGGTGGGATCGATGCCGAGCAGCCGCCCGGGGAGCGCCGCGAGGTTCTCGACGCCGCTCGACAGCGGCTTGGCGTCGAACAACGTGTGGAACTGGCCGACCACGATCAGCGCGCCGATGCCGGCGAGCATGCCGTGCACCACCGCGGGCGAGATCGCGCGGAACCAGCCGCCGACCTTGGCGACGCCGGCCAGCACCTGGAGGACACCCGCCAGCACGAGGATCGCGCCGAGCGCGGCCAGGCCATGCTCGCGCAGCAGCTCGAACACGATGACCGCGAGGCCGGCCGCCGGGCCGCTCACCTGGAGCGGCGAACCGGCGATCAGGCCGACGACGAGACCGCCGATGATGCCGGTCAGCAGGCCCTTTTCGGGCGGCATGCCCGATGCGACCGCGATGCCCATGCAGAGGGGCATCGCGACGAGGAAGACCACGATCGAAGCCGTGAAATCACGGACGACCCAGCCCTTGGGAAGTGCGGAGGTCATTCGGCGGCTTCCACCAGGTCGAAGTCGGCGGCGCGGCGGCGGCCCGGCTTCACGGCGACGGGCAGCGGCGTGTCGTCACGCACGACGATGAAGCGGTCGGTCTCGCCGTCCAGCGCCAGGATCTGGCCGGCATGGATGTCGACGAACCAGCCGTGCAGCGCGATCTCGCCGCGCGCGATCCCCGATGCGACCGAGGGGTGGGTGCGGAGATGCGCGATCTGCGCCACGACATTCTCCAGGCTGATGGCGCGGACGCGGGCAGCGTCGTCGAGGCCCGGATAGGCATCGGCGACCACCTTCTGCGCGGCGTCCGAATGGTTCAGCCACACCGCGACGTTCGGCATCGCCGCAACCATCTCCGGATGGGCGACCGCCTTCATCGCGCCGCAGTCCGAATGGCCGCAGACGATGATGTCGCGCACGCCGAGCGCCATCACGGCATATTCGACGGTGGCGGAAACGCCGCCGATCTTCTGGGCGAACGGCGGCACGATGTTGCCGGCGTTGCGGCAGACGAACAGGTCACCGGGCTGCGCCTGCATGATGTGCTCGGGCACCACGCGCGAATCGGCGCAGGAGATCATCAGCGCCTTGGGGCTCTGGCCCTGGGTAGCGAGCTTGCCGTAGAGGTCGCTCTGGTTCGGGAAGACGGTCTTCTCGAAGCTGAAGACCCGGCCAATCAACTCGTTCACGTTGAACACTCCTATTAACTCGGAGTGCAACCTAAGCAGTCAAAATTGCCGCGGCGCAGCGGGACTGTGAAGAAGTGTTGCCGTCAGCCGGGAAGACGGATTTCAGCGATGAGTCCCGTCTTCGGGGGGCTTGCATTGCTGAGCATCAGCCGCCCCTTCTCCAGCGCCACCGCCTGCTGGACGATGGCAAGGCCAAGCCCCATGCCCTTGGTATTGCGGCCCCGTTCGACATCGAGGCGGACGAAGGGCTGCAGCGCTTCCTCGATCTTGTCGGGCGGGATACCGGGCCCGTCATCGGCCACGCACAGCACCAGCTCGCCTTCTTCCTCGCGCACCGAGACCTGCACCGATTTGCCGTAGTGCAGCGCGTTTTCGATCAGGTTGCTCAGCGCCCGGCGCAGCATCGAGGGGCGCACCATCCAGTCGAGATGCTGCGGCCCGGCATAGGTCGCGTCGCGCCCGCGATCGGTGGCGTCCTCCACCAAGGTCGCCGCCATCACCGCGATGTCCACCGCCACCGCCGGCTCGGGATCGTCCTCGCCCTTGAGGAAGGTGAGCAGCGAGGCGATCATGTCGTCCATCTCGCCGATATCGTCCTGCATCGCGCGGCGGCTATCCTCGTCGCCCACCCCTTCCAGCCGCAGCTGGAGCCGGGCGAGCGGCGTGCGCAGGTCATGCCCCACCGCGGCCAGCGCCTGGGTGCGATTCTCGATCAGCTCATGGATGCGGCGCTGCATGCCGTTGAAGGCGTGGATCAGCCCGCGGATCTCGGCGGTGCCCTCCTCTTCCACCGTCACCCGCTTGCCCGATCCGACATGGCCGATCGCGTGGATCAGCTTGCGCAGCGGTCGCAGCGTGCCGCGGATCAGCAGCGCGCCCAGCGTCAGCAGCAGCAGTGCCGGCACCAGCGCGACCAGGGTCCGCTCGATCGCGAACTGCCAGACCTGCACCGCCTCGCGCGTCTTGAACACGATCCAGCTGCCGTCGGGCATGCGCATCTCGCCGGCCACGACCTGGCCATGCGAACTCGGCGCCAGGCGGAGCTGGAGATGCGATTCCGCCAGGCCCTTTTCCCAATTGGTCACCTGCGCTTCCATCCGCTTCTGGCGCGGCGGGAAGGCGGGGCGCTGCGGGATCGTCGGCGACCAGCGGACGATATAGCGATCGGTGGTAAGCTCCTGGGCGGCCGTCGGCCGCTCGGCCACCGGCCGTTCGGACAGCAGCTTCTCGGCGATCACCAGATGCTCGGCGAGCCGGTGCGCGTCGCTTTCCTCGATCGAGTAGCGCGACGACCGCTCATAGAGGAAGGTGCTCGCCCCGAACTCGACCGCGACGGTGAGCAGCAGGATCAGCAGGATCCTGCCGAGCAGCCCCAGCGGGTGGCGCGGGAGCAGGCTCAGGACCGGGTGACCTCTGCGCGGAAGATATAGCCGATGCCGCGCACCGTGCCGATCGGCGGCTCATGGCCGGCGGCCGAGATCTTGCGGCGCAGCCGGCTGACCAGCACGTCGACGCTGCGATCCGAGCTGTCGCCCAGCCGGACGCGCGAAAGCTCCACCAGCCGCTCGCGCGCGATCACGCGCTGGGGCTGGCTGAGGAACGCGGCGAGCAGGTCGAACTCGGCACCGGTCAGCTCGACCACGGCGCCGCTCGGCGACTTCACTTCGCGGCGCGGGAAATTGACCGTCCAGCCGTCGAAATGCGCCTGGGTCTCGCGGTCGCCGCCCGCCATGCGCTCCAGCCCGCCGCGGCGAAGCACCGCGCGGATGCGGGCGATCAGCTCGCGGGTGCTGAACGGCTTGGCGAGATAGTCGTCGGCGCCCAGCTCGAGCCCGAGCACGCGATCATGCTCATTGCCCTTGGCGCTGATGAAGATGATCGGCACGTCGCTCTTGCGCCGCACTTCGCGGCACAGGTCGATGCCGCTGGTGCCCGGCAGCATGATGTCGAGCAGGACCAGGTCGACGGGACCGTTGTCGAACGCCAGCCACATCTCCGGCGCGGTCGCCGCCTGGCGCACCGAATAGCCGTTTTCCTGGAGCGCCCGTGCGGTGAGGGTTCGCAGCGCGGGATCGTCTTCAACCAGAACGATGACGGGCGCGCTCATGCCATGGTCTCGAGAAAATTCATGGACGCGATCTAGGCCTGATGCCCCTTCTCCTCAAGATGGGGGCTTTACGGCAATGCTTTGTCACGGACGGGCAGCGCTTCGTAACGTACGGGAAAACCTTCCTTACAGGCGCGCAAAACACGGTATCGGCGCCGACGCTATCTCTGCGAATATCTGAAGGAGATAGCATGAAACTCGCCCTTGCCACCGTTGCGGCTTCCGTCCTCGCCTTCGCGCCGGCCGCCCAGGCCCAGTCGCTGCACGAGACCCACCAGCTGGTCTGGGCGCCCTCGGGCAAGTCCACGGCCACCCATTGGCGGATGCGCGACAAGCCGGCCTGCCCCCAGGCCCAGACCCATCACCAGGCGGGCAAGTCCGCCCTGCCGGTGCGCACCAGGTGCGCGGTGCAGGTCGCGCAAAAGGCACGTTGAGCCGCACCGGCCAACAGCCGTCGAACAAAAAGCCCGCGCGGTGATGCCGTGCGGGTTTTTCTTGCCTTGAATACAGCATCCTGCAGTCGATCCAGTCATTACGGACCGATGAGTCAATGGACAGCCCAAATGATCGATGCGACCATTTGAAAATATCGACCTGTCGATTTTTCCAGCCAATCGTCTGATGGGAGCAACGACCATGGTTCTTGCTGATCCGAAGCTCGAAGTTTCGCAGTTCATCGATTTCGCAAAGAAGACAATGGGCAAGATCGGCGACGAAGGAAGCCTGGCCGACGCCTTCGCAAGCCAGGCCGGCCAGTTCTCGCTGGAGGCGGAATATCCCAATTTCTGGCAGGTCGGCTGCGTGTTCGACACGGTGCTCGATTATTTCCTCGCGCTGAAGGAAGCGGGCGAGCTGGATCCGGACAGCGCGAAGCTGATGGAAGCCCTGGTCGCCAAGGCGGTCCATGGCTATCAATATGGCATCGTCGGCCTGATGGCGGCCTGGTATGACGACTGGTCCTGGTGGGGGATCGCCGCGTCCAAGGCGTTCGATCCGGACTATACCGAGGTCTTCGGCGACAAGCTGGAGTTCTTTCAGACAGCGGCGATCGACCTGTGGGGCCTGGTCGATGACGGCGATTTCGCAACGATCGCGAACCGCATTCCGGACGCGATCTGGGCGAACAGCGCGCTCCAGAGCAACTGGGTCAAGTTCACCAGGGAAATCCTCAGCGCGCGCGGGCAGCTCCATATCGGCACGCGCAACAGCTGGGCGCTGATCGAACGTGGCGCCGATGGCCAGGGCACGCCGCGCCAGAATGCGGACTACAAGATCTTCACCAACCAGATGGTGGATGTCTGGGCGGTGCCGCGCTTCCCGGGCGGCTGCTGGCAATATGATTTCTCCACCCTGCCCTTCCCCGTCGATGACGGCCCGGACGCCGGCGATCCCAATCCGGCAAACAACACGCTCGGCGTGTTCCAGGTCACGCTGATGTCGGGGCTCTACCTCTCCTTCTGCTGCAGCCTGATCGCCGCCGCCAGCCGCAAGGCGACGGAGAAGCTGAGCGGCGGGGCATGGGACCGGCTGCAATCGGTCGAGACCTATCGCCAGAAGGCGGACGAGGTGGCGGCCTTCCTGGCAAGCTGGCTGAACCTGACCGGCAGCGATTCGCTGGCGACCGAGTTCGCGCACGGCAAGCTGGTACATGAGCGCACGCCCACCTACGCGCCGTTCGACACCGGCGGCTGCCCGCCGGTCGAGGGCTATTTCCCCAATGCCTATTGGGGCGGGGATCAGGGGCTCATCATGGGGGCGCTCGCCCAGTACGCCCAGCTTCCCGGCGCCAATCTGCCCGACGCCGGCAGCATTCCCGCCGACCTGCTGCAGGGCGTCTTCTACAACATGCCGGCATCCAACTGGAGCCAGCCCAACATGGTCGGGCCCTATCTGGATCCCACCAATTCCTCGCCGATCAGCGGCGACTCGAACGACTATGGCTCGGGTTCGGGCGTTTTCTGGCGCTATGTGATGCGCACCTGCCGCGCCGATCCCGCCTTCGGCAATCCGGCCCGGCAGGATCCCCATATCGTGAACATGGCCACCAATTCGGGCACGCTCGACAATGATTGGGGGAACAACCTGTTTCAGCCGTTCAACACGGTCGCCGCCGCGATCGGCGCCTGGTACCTGCTGAAATAGGGCTGCCCGCCACAGGGTGTGATCTCCCTGCGCCCTGTGGCGGCCTCGCCGCCTGGTCCGCTTGCCCCAAGGCGGCACCGCCGCCTGGTCTGCTTGCAATGTAGGGTTTCGTCTGTTTGGCTCTCGCGACCGGGCCTGGTGCCCGGCCGCTCTTTGAGTCCTTGAAACGCCTCAGCGCGCCAGCTTCACCGTCACCGTGGTCGACAGGCCCGGCCGCAGCCGCGCCAGCGCCGGCTGGCCCGGGTCGAGCGCGATGCGCACCGGCACGCGCTGGACGATCTTGGTGAAGTTGCCCGATCCCGGCTCGAACGGCAGCAGGGTGAATTCGGAGCCGGAGCCCGGCGCGAAGCTCTCGACGCGGCCGGTCAGCGCGTCGCCGCCCAGCGCGTCGACATGCACCTTGGCCGGCTGGCCGGTGAGCATGCGCGCGGTCTGGGTCTCCTTGAAATTGGCGACGACATAGAGCTGGCGGCTCGGCACCAGCGTCAGCAGCCTGGTGCCCGGCTGGACCAGGTCGCCGGCCTGGGCGCGGCGGTTGCCGATCACGCCGCCGATGGGCGCGCGGATCAGGGTATAGCCCTCGTCCTGCTCGGCCAGCCTGAGCGCGGCGCGGGCGCGCTCGGCGCCGGCACGGGCCTTTTCCAGCTCGGCGAGCAGGCTGTCCTTGCGCGCGATGGTCACGCCGGCGCTGTCCTGCGAAGCGGCCAGGCTCGCGCCGCTTTGCCGCGCCTTGGCCCGCGCATCGATCAGGACGGCCCGGATCCGCTCGGCGTCCCTCCGCGTTGCGAATCCCTCCGCTAGCAAGGCCTGATACCGAAAATCATCCGCCTCGGCCCGCTGCAACTCGGCATTGGCCGAAGCAATACCGGTCCGCACCACCGCAACATTCGCCCCAGCCAGCTGCGTCTCGACCCCATGCGACTTGATCGCCGCCAGGGCGGCGGCAACATCGGCATCCGCGTCCCGCACTGCGGCCCGCGCGGAATCGAGCCTGGCGGCGAACTCGTGATCCTCGATGCGGACGAGCGGCTCGCCGGCCTTCACTTCCTGGTTGTCGCGGACCAGCACCTGCGCGATCTGCCCGCTGATCCGGGCCGACACGATCGTGCTGTCGGCCCGGAGATAGGCATTGTCGGTCGTCTCGCTGGATGCCGGGCTGGCGATCCACAGCGCACCCGCAGCGGCGACCAGCACGGCTGCGCCTCCCGCCACCGCAACCTTGGGCAGCTTGCGCTGCGGCTTGGTTTCTACCTGCTCGCTCACTGGCTGATCACCAGCAGCGTGGAAGTTGCCGAGGCAAGCAACCGCCCCTCGGCATCGGCCAGCTTCGCCTCGGCGAAGGCGACGCGGCGACCGATCGAGATCACCGTGCCGATCGCGCGGACGAGGCCGGTCTGCTCGGTCATCGCGCGGTGATAGGCGACCTTGAGCTCCAGCGTGGTGTAGCTCTGCCCCTCCTGCAGGGCGCTATGCGTGGCGATGCCGCAGGCGGAATCGAGCAGGGTCGCGGCATACCCGCCATGGATGGTGCCGAGGGGATTATAGGCCCGCCGATCGGGCACACCCTCGAACACCGCATGGCCCTTGGCCACTTCCACCAACGAGAAGGCCAGCGTCTCGCCGATCGGCGGCTGCTTGCCGGCGGCCAGCAGCGCCTGCACCTGTTCGAGCCCGTTCATGCCCGTGCCTCCAGTAGATAGCGCGCCCGGATCGCTGCGGCGGAATCGGCGAGGATTGTGTCGGATTCGGCCGGATCGGTGGCGGTGCGCGAGAGCAGCAGGGCGCCGACCAGTTCGGCCAGCATCGAACGGCCCGCCGCCGGGGCATTGGCGGTGCCGTGCCTCGCCAGCACCTCGCCCAGCCGCTGCGCGAGGGCGGTGCTGCCCTGGCCGAAACGCTCGCGGGCTGCGGGTTCGAGCCGTGCCATGTCGCCCGACAGCGCAGCTACCGGGCACCCCCTTCCCCGCGCATCGCGGTGGAGCGGCGAGAGGTAGAAGCCGACATATTTGTCGAGCGCCGCGCGCGGATCGGCCTCGGCCAACGCCCAGTCGAAGCGATTGCGCGCCTCCTCGAACATCACCCCGATCGCCTCGGCGACCAGCGCGTCCTTGGAGGGGAAATGGGCATAGAAGCCGCCATGGGTGAGGCCGGCCTGCTTCATCAGCGCGGACACCCCGACGCCCTCCGGCCCCTTGGCCCGGATCGCGGCGGCGGCCTCCTTCAGAATCTTCAGACGCGTAAGTTGGCGATGTTGAGGCGCATAGCGCATTTCCCGGGCCGTCCTTGCTTTATATGACGTACATCATATAATCATCCTCGCACCCGTTCAAGAGGCCCCGGATGGCGCAGACGATCGACCCGCAGGCGCTGCCCGACAGCCGCAAGTTCCTGATCTTCGGGGTGATGGCGTTTGGCCAGTTCATGGCGCTGATCGACATCCAGATCGTCGCCGCCTCACTCAACGAAGTGCGGGCCGGGCTCTCGGCCAGCTCGGACGAGATCAGCTGGGTGCAGACCGCCTATCTGATGGCCGAGCTGGTGATGATCCCCTTCGCCGCGTTCCTTGCACAAGCAGTCTCCACGCGCTGGTTGTTTGCACTCTCCGCCGGACTGTTCACCCTGGCGAGCGCGCTGTGCGGCCTCGCCTGGAGCATCGAATCGATGATCGCCTTCCGCGCGCTCCAGGGTTTCGTGGGTGGCGCGATGGTCCCCACGGTGTTCGCGACCGGTTTCGCGATGTTCACCGGCAAGCAGCGCGCGATGATCCCGGCGATCCTCGGCATGGTTTCCGTGCTGGCGCCAACTTTGGGGCCTACTCTGGGTGGATGGATAACCGACGCCATGGGCTGGCGCTGGATCTTCTACGTCAACATACTCCCCGGCGCGGTGGTGGCGACGCTCTCGCTGCTGTTCATCCGGGTCGATCAGTCCAAGCTTTCGATGCTCAAACGGATTGATTGGGTACACTTGATCGCGATGGCGATCTTCCTCGGCGGGCTGGAATATGTGCTCGAGGAAGGCCCGCGCAACGACTGGTTCCAGGACCATGAAATCGCCACCGGCGCATGGCTGAGCTTCGTCGCGCTGCTGCTGTTCCTCGAGCGCTCCTTCCGCTCCGAGAATCCGATCGTGAACCTCTCCCCCTTCCGCAAGCCGACCTTCGTCTTCGCCTGCGTGTTCAACCTGGTGATCGGCTTCGGCATCTATTCGGCGACCTATCTGGTCCCGGTCTTCCTCGGCACGGTGCGCGGCTACAACGCGTCGGAGATCGGCACGACCGTGTTCATCGCCGGCATCGTCCAGATGCTCGGCGTGCCGATCGCGGCCGGCCTCTCCCAACGCCTTGATCCGCGGATCATGATAACCTTTGGCCTGAGCCTGTTCGCCGCCGGACTATGGCTGTTCAGCTTCATGACGCCCGAATGGGGCTTCCACGCCCTGCTCTGGCCGCAGGCGGTGCGCAGCTTCGCGATCATGCTGTGCATCGTGCCGAGCGTGAACCTGGCGCTGGCCGGGTTCGAAGGACCCGAGCTGCGCTATGCCTCCGGCCTGTTCAACCTGATGCGCAACCTGGGCGGAGCGATTGGCATCGCGCTGGTCAACACCTGGCTGCAGGACAATGCCCGTATCCACATGCTGCGGCTGGGCGAGGCGCTGGGCGTGGCCGGACGCGCCGGCAGCGAGCTGATCGAGAATCTCGCCGCCTATGCCGGCAGCTACACGCCCGACCGCGCCGAAGCGCTGCTGATGGCGCAGGGCGTCGCCGGGCATATCGTGCAGCGCCAGGCGATGACGCTGGCGTTCAACGATGTGTTCCGGTTGATGGCGCATCTGTTCCTGGCGGCGCTGGTGCTGGTGCCGTTCTGCCGGCGGCCGAAGCTGGGGTAGCGTGCCCTTCTTCCTCCCCTCCCTGCAAGGGAGGGGTCGGGGGTGGGTTGCGGGCCCGGTCTTCCGGGCGCGCCCAGCGAGACGGCACCCGAAAAAGAAAAGGCCGGGCATCGAGCCCGGCCTTTTCTAACCCACCCCTAACCCCTCCCTTGCAGGGAGGGGAATCTTGAATACCCTAAGCCACCGCCCGAGCGTCAAAGGCCTGGCGGGCTTCCTCGACCACGCCAAGATTTTCGAAGGTCCAGCGGTACAGCGCCTTGAACGGCGGCTGGAGCGAACGGCCGAGCGGAGTGATCTCATATTCCACCGCCACCGGCGACAGCGGCAGCACGCGGCGCACGACGATGCCGTTGCGCTCGAGCCGGCGCAGGCACTGGGTAAGCGCCTTCTGGGTCACCCCCTCCAAATGCCGCTTGATCGCGTTGAACCGCAGCGGCCCGCCATCGAGAACGGCCAATACCATCATCGACCATTTGTCGGCGATCTGGTCGATCAGCTCGCGGCTGGGGCAGCCGGCCGAGAAATGCCGGGGGTCGCAATGGTCCAAGGTTTCCTCCGATATACCTGGTCGACAGCAGGTGCGTTCTTGCACCCAAGTTTACATGATATACCTAGTCGCGTCCAACCAACACGGATTTCATTCCCTATGCCCGACAGCGATATCCTCTTCCGACCCTTCGAGCGCGGCAACCTCAGCCTCAAGAACCGCATCGTCATGGCTCCCATGACCCGCAGCTTCGCGCCCGAGGGCATTCCGGGCGAGCCGAACGCGGCCTATTATCGCCGCCGGGCCGAAGGCGGCGTCGGCCTGATCCTGTCGGAAGGCACGGTGATCAACCGGCCGGCATCGCGCAACGAAGGCGGCATCCCCTTCTTCCATGGCGAGCAGGCGCTGGCCGGCTGGAAGAGCGTGATCGACGCGGTGCACGGCGCCGGCGGCAAGATGGGCCCGCAGATCTGGCACACCGGATCGACCAAGAGCCAGGGCGGCTGGGAGCCGGAGAGCCCGGTCGAGAGTCCGTCGGGCCTGCTCGGGCCCGGCACCCCGCGCGGCGAGGTGATGACCGAGGAAGCGATCGCCGACACCGTCGCTGCCTTTGCCAGCGCATCGGCCGATGCCAAGCGGCTGGGCTTCGACCTGGTCGAACTGCACGGCGCGCATGGCTATCTGATCGACCAGTTCTTCTGGGGCGGCACCAATGAGCGCGAGGACCGCTATGGCGGCGCCTCGATCAGGGAGCGCGCCCGCTTCGCCGGCGAAGTGATCGCAGCCGTCCGCGCCGCAGTGGGCCCCGACTATCCGCTCGCGCTGCGCGTCAGCCAGTGGAAGCAGCAGGACTTCGCCGCCCGGCTGGCCGAGACGCCGCAGCTGATGGAAGACTGGCTGCAGCCGCTGGTCGATGCCGGCGTGGACATCCTCCACTGCTCGCAGCGCCGCTTCTGGGAGCCCGAATTCCCCGAGATCGACGGCGAGGAAGGGCTGAACTTCGCGGGCTGGGCCAAGAAGCTCACCGGCGCCACCACGATCAGCGTCGGCTCGGTCGGCCTGTCGGGCGAGTTCATCGCGGCGTTCGGCGGCGAGGCTTCGACCAGCACGGGCATCGAGAAGCTGGTCAAGCGGATGGAGCGTGACGAGTTCGACCTGATCGCGGTTGGCCGCGCGTTGATCAGCGACCCGCACTGGGCCGAGAAGATCCGCACCGGCGATACCGGCAGCCTGAAGGGTTTCGATCGCTCGGCATTGGGCGAGCTCGTCTGAGCGACTGAACGCGGGAGCCCTTGCGCATAGCTGTTCCCCGGCGAAGGCCGGGGCCCAGTTGCAATGTCGTTCGTGAGGCTCCCGCGCCATCGATAGTTGGCCGAACCTGGGCCCCGGCCTTCGCCGGGGAACTTGATAGACTAAGTACCCAGCGGGCAACCGGGAACCGGTCGCCCGCACCCGGTACAATTGAAACAAAACTGCCCGGTGCGGCTCCCGCCGGAATTGGGTATCGTGGCCATGTGAAGGACGGCGAACCTCAGGCGGGCGTGGCGGCGCGGATCATCGTTTGCGATGACGATCCCGACGTGCTCGACATGGTAAGCGAGTTCCTGGCCGGCTGCGGATACCAGGTGGAATCCGCCGCGAACGGCGCCGCGCTGCGCAAGCTGGTGCCGAGCTTCCGCCCCGACCTGGTCGTCTGCGACATCACCATGCCCGGCGAGGACGGGCTGTCGCTCACGCGCTGGCTGCGCGCCGAGAGCAGCGCCGCGGTGCTGATGCTCACCGCGATGGGATCGACCACCGACCGGATCGTCGGGCTGGAGATGGGCGCCGACGATTATCTCGCCAAGCCGTTCGATCCCGCCGAGCTGCGCTCGCGGGTGAAGGCGGTGCTGCGGCGGACGATGGCGCCGGTCAACCGCCACGGCCGGCCGCCGGCGCGGATGCGGATCGGCAAATGCGTGCTCGATGTCGAAACGCGGCAGATGTTCGACGATGCCGGCGAGCAGGTGCCGCTCACCGCCATGGAGTTCGACCTGCTCTATGTGTTCATCACCCATGCCCGCCGTGCGCTGAACCGCGACCAGCTGCTCGAACTGGCGCATCACCGCCGCTGGGACCCGTTCGACCGGTCGATCGACATCCGCGTTGCCCGGCTGCGCAAGAAGATCGAAGTCGACCCCGCCTTCCCCCGCATCCTGCGCACCGTGCGCGGCGAAGGCTATATGCTGGTGCCCGAAGGCGAATGAGCGAAGCTGCCCCTCGCGGCAGGCGCACCACCCAGGCGCTGGTCGCCGCGGTGGTGTCGATCGGGCTGCTGCTCGTCGCGGTGGCGACCTGGGTGGTTAAATCCGAATATGACCGCCAGCTGCGCGTCGCCGCCACCGGCGCGCGGGCGACCGAGAACCAGATCGCCGCACTGGTCACCGCCGCCAACCAGCGCGTGCTGACGCTGCGCTCCAGCGCCCAATATGCCTATCAGGCGATCGAGCGCGGCGGCGCGGTGCCGACACAGGGCGTGCGCGGCAACACGCTGGGCTATCGCGGCTCGGTCAGCGGCACGCCGGCCGATATCGTCACCGATCGCGCGGTGGTGGAGGAATTGTGGCTCACCCTGGCCGGCGTCCATGCCGCCGCGCCCGACATCGCGCTCAGCTATGTGATGTCGGCGCGGACCGGCTTCGCCGCCAACTATCCCAGGCTGCCCGATGCCGAGCATCTCGCCATGGCCCGGGCGATGGCACGGAAGGTCTTCGATCCCGCGACCCACCAGTTCATCCAGTCGGTCGCGCACCGGCCGGAAACGGCCCCGCCGCTATGGACCGCCGTCTACCGCGACAATTACACCGGCCGCACCCGCGCCGGCCGGGTGATCCGGGGCGACGGACGCCTGGTATCGCTGCTCGCCCCGGTCTGGGTCGATGGCCAGTACCGGATGATGGTGGGGATCGACGTATGGGCCAATGACCTGCGCGAGATCCTGCGCAACCAGCCGGTGCCGGGTGTCGAGCTGACCCTGGTCGACGGCAACGAGCATGTGATCGCCACGTCTCGCGCCGCCGATATCCCGCTCGCGGCCGGACCGTTCAGCAAGGCGAAGACCGCCGGGACCGAGGTCCGCGATTTCCTGGGCTTCGATCCGGATGGCGAGCCGCCGCGCGGGGTGCTCACCGGCAAGCGCGTGGTACGTGCCCAGGCGATCGGCGATACGCCGTTGCGGGTGATCGCCATCGCCGACATGGGCAATGTCACCCGCCAGGTGCTCTTCCGGCTCGGCGCGCTGCTCGCGGTGATGCTGGGGCTGTACGCGCTGCTCTGCCTCGTCGCCTGGTATGTGCTGCGCCGGGTGCTCGCCCCCGCCTTCCGCCTGGCCGGGCATATCGAGCGCTCGGGCACCGGCACTCCGCCCGAAGTCTCGCGGCTGTGGCGCCCTACCCTTGCGGCGATCGACGCCGCCTTCGCCGCCCAGCGCGGCGCGGTGGCCCGGCTGCAGGAGGCGCATGCCACCACCTCGGCGGTGCTCGACGCGGCGTTCGACGCGGTGGTGCTCGCGGACGCCGATCTGCGGGTGGTCAGCGCAAACATGGCCTTTACCCGGATGTTCGCGCCCACGGGCGTCGCCAGCATAGGCCGCCCCCTGCCCGAGCTGATCGCGCCGGCCGAGGAAGCCGAGCCGATCGGCGACGCGCTGCGCTTCGACGGCGAGAGCATGGCAGATGCGTGGCCCTTCGAGGCGCGCGGCGTGCGCGGCCGGCGCTTCCCCGCCGAGCTCCAGGCACGCCGGCTGCAGCAGGGCGGCCGCGCGCTGATCGTGGTGTTCATCCGCGACATCACCGAGCGTCGCCGGATCGAGGCGGAAGTCTCCAGCCAGCGCGAGGCGCTGCACCAGAGCGAGAAGATGACCGCGCTGGGTTCGCTGCTTGCGGGGGTGAGCCACGAACTCAACAATCCGCTGGCGGTGGTGCTCGGCCGCTCGACGGTGCTGGCCGAGCAGCTTGCCGGCACGCCGCATGAAAGCGCGCTGCAGAAGCTGCGCTCGGCGGCGGACCGGTGCGGGCGGATCGTGCGGACCTTCCTCGCCATGGCCCGGCGCAGCGCGCCCGAGCGCAGCGCGGTCGACATCAACGCGCTGGTCAACGACGCGCTGGAGATCACCGGCTATGGCCTGCGCACCGCCGGCATCGAGCTGGTGCTCGACCTGGATATCGGCCTGCCGCGTACGAGCGCCGATGGCGACCAGCTCGTCCAGGTGGTGATCAACCTGCTGATCAATGCCCAGCATGCGCTGACGGCGCTGCCGGACGGCGCCCCGCGCCAGGTACGGATCGAGACGGCGCGAGACGCCGCCGGCCGCATCCTGCTGACGGTGCGCGACACCGGCCCCGGCGTGCCCGATGCCGTCCGCCGCCGGATCTTCGAGCCCTTCTTCACCACCAAGCCGGTTGGCGAAGGCACGGGCATGGGCCTGTCGGTGTCGCGCGGCATCGTCGAGGCGCATGAGGGCGCGCTCGAGCTGGTATCCGGGGCAGGCGGCGGCGCGGCGTTCCGTATCACCCTGCCGGTGGAGCCGGTGGCGCCGGTGCGTACCCGCCAGGCGCCGCGTCCGGCGACGGGCGGCAGCCGGGGCCGCATCCTGATCGTCGACGACGAGGCCGATGTCGCCGAACTGATCGAGGAATGCCTGCGCCCGCTTGGCGCCGCGATCCGCGTGGTGCACGGCGGCGAGGCGGCGCTGGCCGAGATCGCCGCCGGCTGGTTCGATGTGGTGGTCTGCGACGTCCGCATGGCGGGGATGGACGGGTTCGAGACCTGGCGCCGCGCCACGGCGGCACGCGCCGGCCAGGGGGAACGCTTCCTGTTCCTAACCGGCGACATCCTCGCCGGCGACACCAGCCGCCGCGCCGCCGAGATCGGCCGGCCGGTGATCGAGAAGCCCTTCGACCCGGCCGAGATCCGCGCCGCGGTCGAGGCGGTGCTCGCCGAAGCATCCGCCAGCGAAACAATTGAAACCCGATAGGGCCGGAAGCGAGGTCAGGGCGAAACAGCGGTCTCCTAGTCCATGCTCATCCCAAACAGATGAGTGAAGACCATGCTGTTCCACATTTCGATCTCCTCAGACGCGCCGGCGGCCACCGCCTTTGCGCTCGCAGAAATCATGGGCGGCGTTGCCATGCCCTTCCCGCCGATCGGCAACGATAGCTGGATCGCCTTTGCCGGCGACGAGAACGGCACCGCGATCGAAGTCTATGCCCGGGGCTGGCAGCTCGAGCCGAGCTTCAGCGGCAACGGCGTGCGCGAGCGCTTCGCGATCCACTCCAACCGGTTCAGCCCGTTCCACGCCGCCGTCGCCACCCCGCTCGACGAAGCGGCGGTGCACGCCGTCGCCCGGCGCGAATCCTGGCATGTCGAGACGGTCAGCCGCGGCGGCGTGTTCGACGTGATCGAGGTCTGGGTCGACAACGCGCTGATGCTCGAGATCCTCACCGCCGAGATGCAGGACGCCTATCGCGCCTCGATGACGGTGAAGGGCTGGGCGTCGATGCTCGCCGCCGCCCGCATGGCGCATCTCGCCGCCTGATTTCCGAGAGACCCGCCATGTCCAAGCCCCTGTTCTCCGCCGGCATTGCCCTTGCCGGCATCGCCCTCGCCGCGCCCGCCGCCGCCCAGGACTATGCGCCGAGCGCGACCGACCTGAACACGATGCGCCTGATCGACAACACCATCTGGCGCTCCAACCAGGGCTTCCAGGGCCAGGCGCACCGCTCCGCGGGCAACACGCTGTCGCTCCAGACCTTTGCGCCCGATGGCAGCGCGATCACCCAGGATATTGGCGGCCCGCTCGACCGCGCCGGGCACGTGGCCGGCAGCTTCCAGGCCTATGCGGGCTCCAGCCTGATGGAAAATGGCGCGGCCGAGTTCAGCTTCGACGACGGCCGGATCAGCGGGACGATCACGCGCCCCGGCTTGGCGCCGGCGCCCTATTTCGCCTGCCGCGTCACCGGCAAGACATCGATGTCGCGCCATTCGGGCGGCTGGCTGTGGAGCAGCCGCGTGTCGCTGGCCCGTGACGGCGAAGGCGCCGTGGCGGTGATCGAGTTCCAGAACGTCTCCGACCAGGCGCAATTGCTCGACTTCTCGGCGATGACCGGCACGCTGCGCGGCGCCAACGGCCAGAAGGCGATGGCATCCCGAGCGCGCAGCACCGGCGGCGAGACCATGCTCGGCCGCCGCGCGATCAATGTCTGCGAGACCCAGACCTATTCCATTCCGTTCGGATCGGTGCCGTTCGCGGCCAGCGTGCTCGAGCTCGCTACCGGCGACAGCGTGATCGCTTCCTGGATGTCGCCGCTTTCCGCCCCCGAACCCAAGCCCCAACCCACGCCACAGCCAACGCCGGAGCCATCCCCCCCGACACCAGCTCCGGCGCCACCGCCGGCACCCGCGCCGTCGCCCGCCCCCACCCCGGTTCCCGCTCCGGGCCCGGGTGGCGCGAGCGTTCCCGCGGGTGCCGGCAACTGGCAGCTCTATGGCAGCCTCTGGTCCTTCAAGGTCGACGAGGTCCGGCAGGGACCGGACGGCAGCTGGCAGGCGATCATCTCTGTCCGCGCCGAAGCCAATCGCATCGGCATGGCCTCCGCCCAGATCGAGATGTCGCTGATCAACAATGACGGCGAAGTGATCCGCCAGGCAGGCCGCCTCTATCGCCCCTCGGTGACTGGCCCCGCCAAGTCGCTCGAGCCGATCATCGGGACGCAATGGATGCAGAAGGGCGACACGATCCGCGTCCGCCTGCTCTTCGAAGAATCAAAGGATCTCCACCCCACCAGGCTGCGCATCGCCGACACCGGCTATCGCCCGGTCTCGCGCGACTTCGCGATGCGCTGAGCCCGCAGACGAAAGGTCATTCGATGAAATATGTGATCGCCGCGGTCCTGCTGCTGACCGCAGCCGAGCCCGCGCACGCCCAGTCCTTCCTCAAGAAGCTGGCGAAGAGCACCGCTGCCACGATGGTGGGCGGCGACAGCCGCGACGGCACTGTCGAGCGCGTTGCCGAAACGCTGATCGACCTCGCCTCCAGCGCCAAGGGCCCGGACAGTTCCGGCCCCGCCGGACCGGGCGTGCCCGCCGGTGCCGGCAGCTGGCAGCGCTACGGCATCTGGTCGTTCAAGGTGGACGAGCTTGCCCAGGGGCCGGACGGCCATTGGCAGGCGATCGTCTCCGTCCGCGCCGAGACGGACCATATCGGCATGCGCGCCTCGGAAATCGACGCGTTCCTGATCGACGCCGACGGCCAGTCGATCCGCGACGACGGCAATCTCTACGATGACAAGGTCACCGGCACCGCCGCCGGCCTGGAGCGCGATCCGGGTACCAACGGCATGCAGCGCCGCGACACCGCCCGCTTCCGCCTGCTCTTCCCGGACTCGAAGGACCTTAACCCGGTGACGCTGCGCATCCGCAACAGCGGCGCCGACCAGGTCTCGAACGACTATCCGATGCGCTGACCCGCATCCCCGGCTTACCGGAACTCCGTTTCTGCGACCCGACGGAGTATCCACAACCTGCCGGCCGGCGCTCCCGGCGCCGGCCGGTCTTTCTCACCGGACCCGCTTGATCTCGGCCAGGTCGATGCCGAGCCGGGCGATCTTGTCGTAAAGCGTCTTGCGCGGCACCCCGAGCTCGATCAGCGCCTGCGAAACGCGGCCACCATTGCGGACCAGCGCGTCACGGATCAGGCTTTCCTCGAACTTTGCCAGGCGGGTGGGCAGATCGGCGCGATCCCCCTGCTCCGCAGCGGTGAAGCTCCGCCCCGCCGCGACTTCGAAGGCGAAGTTGCGCAGCTCGCGGACATTGCCCGGCCATTGATGGCGGGCGAGCTGGGCGTGCACCGCCGGGCCCAGCACCGCGTCGCTCGCGCCAAGCTGCTGCTTGGCTTCCTCGAAGAAGGCCGCGAACAGCAGGAACACGTCCCCGCCCCGCTCGCGCAGCGCCGGCACGCGGATGCGCATCGCCGCCAGCCGGTAATAGAGATCCGCCCGGAAACGACCCTCGGCGACCGCGGCGGCAACGTCCTCCTTGGCAGTGGCGATCACCCGCAGATCGACCGGATCAGGCCGCTCGGCACCGATCGGCTGGACCTCGCGCTCCTCGAGCACGCGCAGCAGCCGGGCCTGCATCTGGAGCGGCATCGAATCGATCTCGTCGAGCAACAGCATGCCGCCGCTCGACGACGCAATGCGGCCGACCCGCGAGAGCCGCGTGTGGGAGACGCTGTCCGCCGCATGGCCGAACAGCTCGATCTCCGCGATCCCCTCGGGCAGGGCGGCACAGTTGACGGCGATGAAAGGCTTGCCGCGCCGCCGCCCGCTCCGATGCAGCATGCGCGCGACCAGTTCCTTGCCGGTGCCGGTCTCGCCTTCGATCAGGATATCGACATCGGTCTCGCCGAGCTGGCCGATCATCGCGCGCAGCCGGGCCATGGCCGGGCTGTCCCCGATCAGCGGGCTCTCTTCCTGCGCCGCAACGCTGGCCGCAGCGCGCAGGCGGCGATTGTCCATCACCAGCGCCCGCCGATCGAGCGCACGGCGCACCGCCGCGAGCAGCCTTTCCTTGGCGAAGGGCTTGGGGATGAAATCGAACGCGCCGTCCTGCAGCGCCGACACCGCCATCGGCACGTCGCCATGCCCGGTGACCAGCACCACCGGAATATCGCTGTCGATCGCCCGCACCCTGGCGAGCAGTTCCAGCCCGTCCATCCCCGGCATGCGGATGTCGGAGACGACCACGCCGGGAAAGTCCGGCGTCAGCTGGGCGAGCGCAGACGCGGCACGATCGAAGGGCAGCACCTCGAGGCCAGCCAGTTCCAGCGTCTGCACCGTGGCAAGGCGCAGCGGCTCGTCATCCTCGACGAACATCATCATGGCATTGTCGGGCGCGAGCATCAGAGGACCTTGAGCAGGAGATGGAAGATCGCGCCGCCATCCGGGCCGGGCGCATAGGCGATATCGCCACCGAACTCGCGAGCGATGTCGCGGGCAATTGCGAGGCCGAGCCCAAGCCCGCCCTCCTTCGCCGAAGTGAAGGGCGAGAACAGGGTTTCGGCGATTTCCGGCGCGACCCCGGGGCCGTTGTCGATCACCGAAAGCCGCGCGACCTCACCGTCACGCGAGCCCTCGACCAGAATCCTGGCTTCCCGGCTCCCCTGCACGGCATCAAGCGCGTTCTGGAGCAGGTTGATCAGGATCTGCTCGAGCCGGATGCGGTCGCCGCGTACGGCGAGATGGCGCTGGGCCTTGGAGACCTTGACCGAAACCACGCCGCGGGCGCGCTCTCCAAGCAGCAGCAGCGTACCATCGAGCACCGATCCCAGCTCGGCACTGCCCTCGACCGGGGTCTTGCGGCGGGCAAAGGCGCGCAGTTCCGAGGTGATCGTGCCGATCCGCTCGGTGAGCGAGACGATCTGCTTGAGATTGGCGCGGGCCTTGTCCGCGGCCGAACGGTCGAGGAAGGTCTCGGCATTCTCGGCGAAGCTGCGGATCGCGGCCACCGGCTGGTTGATCTCATGCGCGACGCCGGCGGTGATCTGGCCGAGCGAGCCGAGCCGGCTGGCCTGGGCGAGCTCCTCCCGCGCGGCGCGATAGCGGCGATCGGCCTCGACGCGCTCCTCGGACTCGACGATCAGCTGCGCATTGGCCTCCCGTAGTTCGACGGTACGGCGCTCGACCTCGGCTTCGAGCCGGGCCTGGTGGTGGCGCTGGAGGCGGCGCTTCTCGGCCGAGCGCAATGCGAAGCCGGCGAGCATGCCGGCGGCAAACAGGATCGCCAGCGCGATCAGCAACGCCTGGGTGCGCGCGGCGGCGAGCGGCGGCTCCAGCGGTGCAAGATGAACGAGATGTGCGCCGGCGAGCTGGGCGGGCTCGGCGGCGGCGCGGTAGCGTTGTGCCTTGCCGCTGGCCTCGACGCGCGCATTGGCACCGTCGATCGTCAGCGGCGCGCGCCTGGGTGGTCCGGCACCGAACTGGAGCGTGCGGCGCGCATCCGCCAAGGTCGCGGCATCGAGCGCCTGGGTCGCCTTGAAGCGCCAGTCGCGGATCGAGGTGACCAAGATCACGCCATGTGCGTCGGTGACGACGGTGATACCGGGCGCGCGCGCCCAGGCCGCCTCGACATCGTCGAACTCGACCTTGACCACCACCACGCCGAGCGCCTGTCCGTTCCGGTCCACCCGGCGGGCGAGATAGAGGCCCGGGCGGCCGCTGATCGTGCCGAGTGCGAACAGCTCCGAGGCGCCGCGCTCCATCGCGTCCCGGAAATAGGGTCGGAAGCCATATTGCTGGCCGACAAAGCTGGTGGGCAGCCGCCAGTTGCTCGCCGCGACCGTGCGCCCCTTGCGATCGATCGCGTAGATCGCGGCGGCATCGGTGCGCGCGGCAAGCAGCTCGAGCGTCTCGTTCAGCCTGCGCTCGGCATCGGGATCGCCGCCGCGCAGCGCCGGGGCGATCTCGGGATTCTCGCTGAGCACCAGCGGCAGCAGGCGGAACTTCTGCAGCTCCGAATTGAGCAGCCCGACATGCGCGCGCGCCGTCTGCTGCGCGACTGCGTCGGCCGAGCCGCGCGCCTGCCCGTTCGCCCAGCGGCTGCCCGCCCAGGCGAGCAGCAGGATCGCCGTTAGCGCGATGCCGGCAAGCACCAGGTTGCGGCGGCGGAGAAGGGCTGCGGGACTCATTTGTGCGGATTATCGCACATTTCAGCGGAACTCCGCGCGGAATTCCGCACGATTTCGTGCAGGGCGACAGTGCCGCCAGCCAGCTGAATCCAGATAAACCAAATACTTATCCCGCAAATTCCGAAGTGCTGGAGGGCCACAACGGGAAGGATAAGGTGCACGACCAAGGCCCCGACACAAGAGGCTGCGCGCCATCCGGGCGCGGACAGAGGAGAGTATGATCATCCAGTCGATCCCCGACGGGCAGCCTGTGGCTGCTCGCAAGCCATTCTATCACCACCTCTATTTCCAGGTGCTGGTGGCGATCGCGCTGGGCGTGACGCTTGGCCATTTCTGGCCCTCGGTGGGCGAATCGTTCAAGCCGCTCGGCGACGGCTTCATCAAGCTGGTGAAGATGGTGATCGCCCCGGTGATCTTCCTCACCGTGGTGAGCGGCATCGCCGGCATGCGCGAGCTCGGCTCGGTCGGTCGGGTCGCGGCCAAGGCCTTTGGCTATTTCCTGTTCTTCTCGACGCTGGCGCTGATCATCGGCCTGGTTGTCGCCAATGTCGTCCAGCCCGGCGCGGGGATGAACATCGATCCGCGCACGCTCGATGGCAGCGCGGTCGCGGGCTATGCGCACCAGGCGCACGAGACGACGGTGGTCGGCTTCCTGATGTCGGTCATCCCGACCACCATCCCCTCGGCGCTGACCGAGGGCTCGATCCTGCAGACCCTGTTCGTCGCGGTGCTGTTCGGCATCGCCATGGTGCTGGTCGGCAAGCCCGCCGAGCCGGTGCTCGACCTGGTCGAGCGGATCGCGCTCATCGTCTTCCGCATCGTCGGTATGCTGATGCGCCTGGCCCCGTTCGGTGCGTTCGGCGCGATGGCCTTCACCATCGGCAAGTACGGGGTGGAGTCGCTGGGCAATCTTGCCTGGCTGGTCGGCACTTTCTACGCGACGTCGCTGTTCTTCGTGCTGGGCGTACTGGGCGTGGTCGCCCGGCTGAACGGCTTCTCGATCTTCAAGCTGCTGCGCTACCTCAAGGCCGAGCTGCTGCTGGTGCTCGGCACCTCCTCGTCGGAAGCCGCCCTGCCCAGCCTGATCGCCAAGCTGGAAGGCGCGGGCTGCGAGAAGGGCGTGGTCGGGCTGGTCGTGCCGACCGGCTATTCGTTCAACCTGGACGGCACCAACATCTACATGACGCTCGCCGCGCTGTTCATCGCGCAGGCCTGCGGGGTGCACCTGAGCTGGGGCGAGCAGATCCTGCTCGTCCTCGTCTCGATGCTCAGCTCGAAGGGCGCGGCGGGCGTGACCGGCGCCGGCTTCATCACGCTGGCGGCGACGCTGTCGATCGTGCCGAGCGTGCCGGTGGCGGGCATGACGCTGATCCTGGGCGTGGACCGCTTCATGAGCGAGTGCCGCAGCCTCACCAATTTCGTCGGCAACGCGGTGGCGGCGATCGTCGTCGCGCGCTGGGAAAACAAGCTCGATCGGGAGGCGCTCGACGCCGCCCTCTCGGGTCGCAGCATTTCAAAATCAGAAGACCTAGAACAAATGGAACAGGGAGAGAGGGCATGAAGAAGGGATATGGGCGCATCGCCTTGACCGCGGGCAGCGCGCTGGGCGTGCTTATGCTCGCGCAGGCGGCGCACGCGCAGGACGCGGCGGCACCGGCCAGCCAGGAGACGCCGGCCGCGCAGGAAGGCAATGAGAAGACCGACGAGATCGTTGTGGTCGGCACCCAGATCCGGGGCGCCAGCACCACTGCGGCGCTGCCCGTCTCGGTGCTCGACGCCAACCAGATCGACGCTACCGGCGCGCTTTCGGGGGACGAGCTGTTCCGCTCGATCCCGCAGGCCGGCGATGTGAGCTTCAACGAATCGAATAATCCGCAGACCAGCAACGCGGCGCGCGGCGACGTCAATTCGATCAACCTGCGCAACCTGGGCGTGGGCAACACGCTGGTGCTGCTCAACGGCCGCCGTCTGGTGAGCCACCCGACCAGCCAGGCCGGCGACGGCAATGTGCCGGTGCTCGGCTACAACGCCAATTCCCTGCCGGTCGCCGGCATCCAGCGGCTCGAGATCCTGCGCGACGGCGCCGCCGCCATCTATGGCTCGGACGCGGTGGCGGGCGTGGTCAACACGGTCACCAAGAACAACATCGACGGCGGCTCGCTCGACATCCGCTATGGCGGGGCCGAGGGCACGCATCGCCGCGAATTCCAGGTAACCGGCACCGTCGGCAGCAACTTCGCCGAAGGCCGGGGCAACATCTCGCTCTATGTCGACTATACCCACCGCACGGCGCAGCTGGCCGAGGACCAGCCCTATACGGCGACGGACAACCTCATGTCCTATTTCGCCAATGATCCCGCCTATGCCGGTAACCTGACCGCCGACGGCCGCGCCACCCAGTCGCCCTGGGCCAATCTCGCGGTGGTCAACGGGCCCGGCACGATCCGCCGCAACCCCGGCAACCAGGCGCTGACGTCGTCGGCCGGCGCCTTCCACACCCAGTCGACCGCCAACCCCGGCTGCCTGGTGACGATCAGCGCCGACACCTGCTTCGGCACCGGCACCCGCGCGACCGCGACCACGTTGCGCAGCGAGCGATTCGATACGCGGCCGGGAACCACGGTTTCGCCGACGATCGAGCGCTATAACAGCTTCGCCAGCGCGCATTACGACATCTCGGACAGCGTCACCGTCTATGGCGAGGCGGGTTTCTATTACGCGGAGACGCACCGCATCCAGCCGCCGACGATCAACCTCAACGCGATCGTGATCCCGGCTTCCAACTATTGGAACCCGTTCGGCCCGACCACCTTCAACGGTGTCGCCAACCCGAACCGTATCGCCGGCCTGACCAACGTGCCCGCCGCCGGCCTGGCGGTCCGCCTGTCCACCTATCGCTTCGTCGATGCCGGCCAGCAGGAAGTCGACGTCACCAACTGGCAGTCGCGCTTCCTCGGCGGCGTGAAGGGCCAGATCGGCAGCTTCGACTTCGACAGCGCGATCCTCTATTCGGAGGCCGAGGCGACCGACGTCTCGAACGCGATCAACATGACCGCGCTCCAGCGCAACCTCGCCCTCTCCACGCCCGAGGCGTACAACCCGTTCAGTGGCGGCTGCGCGGCGACGCCGAGCGTCGGCGACTGCTCGCCCGCCTCGGGTACCACGATCGACTCCTTCCAGTTCGACCTGAAGCGCCGCTCCAAGACCACGCTCGCACTGGCCGATTTCAAGGTCTCGAACGGGCGCCTGCTCGCCCTGCCGGGCGGAAACCTGGGCGTGGCCTTCGGCATCGAGGGCCGCCGTGAGACGCAGCGCGACGACCGCGACCCCAACCTCAACGGCTCGATCGGCTTCGTCGACATGGTGACCGGCGAGACCAACCTCTCCAACGTCGCCGCCGTCAGCCCGACGCCGAGCACCAGGGGCGCCCGCACCGTCTTCTCGGCCTTCGCCGAGCTCGCCGTGCCGGTGGTCTCGCCCGAAATGCACGTGCCGCTGATCCATCGTCTCGATGTACAGCTCGCCGGACGCTACGAGCATTACAGCGACTTCGGATCGGTGGCGAAGCCCAAGATCGCCGCGGCATGGGACCTGGTCGACGGCCTGCGCATCCGCGGCTCCTGGTCGCAGGGCTTCCGCGCACCGAACCTCGAGCAGACCAACACCGTCGCCTATTCACGCCTCAATTCGAATACCGACTATTATCGCTGCGAGGCCGACCTGCGCGCCGGCCGCATCGCCAGCTACGGCGCCTGCTCGCGCGGCATCAGCTACTCGATCTTCGTCAGCGGCAATCCGAACCTGAAGCCGGAGAGCAGCACCAGCTGGACCATCGGCACCGTGCTCCAGCCCAAGTTCATTCCGGAGAGCGCCGGGCGGCTGACGCTGACCGCCGATTTCTGGTCGATCAAGCAGACCGGCATCGTCGGCCAGTTCGGTGCGCAGAACGCGCTGGTGCTCGACTATCTCCTGCGCCTGCAGGGATCGAGCAACCCGAACGTGATCCGCGCCGCAGCGACCGCGGACGACACCCCGGTCTTCGCCGGCACCGGCCTGGCCCCGGCGGGCGCGGTTACCCGGATCAACGACCAGTTCGTCAACCTGCTGCCCCAGACGGTGCAGGGCATCGACGTCGCGCTGCTCTACAATGTTCGCACCGGCATCGGTAAGTTCGACCTGGCACTGAACGGCGCGCGGCTGACCAAGTTCTCGCGCGATACCCCGCCGGCGGTGCAGGCGCTGTTCGACGCGCGCGAAGCCGGGCAGATCAACGCCGCCACCCCACTCACCGATGCGAGCGACCTGATCCAGGATCGCGGCAAGCCCAAGTGGCGGGTCACCGGCTCGCTCACCTGGTCGAAGAGCGGCTGGCAGGTCGGCGCCTTCGCCAACTATATCGGCACGGTCTACGACACCAACTTCCTCGATGCGAACGGCAACCCCTACAGGCTCGAGGGCCAGGTGACGTTCAACCTCTACACCCAATATCGCTTCAAGGGCGGGCTGGGCGACGATACGCGGCTTCGCGTCGGCGTGCGCAACCTGTTCGACAAGCAGCCCCCGATCACCGCCGACGGCTATCTGGGCTCGCTCTACAGCCCCTATGGCCGCTATTGGTACGTGACGCTCGGTACGAGGTTCTGATGCGCTTTCTCCTCTCCCTCCTGGCTGCGATGTTCATCGCGGCCAGCCCTGCCTTCGCCCAGGACAAGCTGGGCAAGCCCGAAGTCTATGCCGTGTGGCCGGGCAACCCGCCTGGCCACGGCAAGCCGACGGGCCCGGAAAAGGTGGGCAACGAGGGAGGGCAGACCGGCTCCTGGTCGAACATCTCGGAGCCGCGCTACGAAGTCTACCGCCCCGCCCATCCCAATGGCGCCGCAGCACTGCTGCTGGGTGGCGGCGGTTACTTCCGCATCCAGATCGGCTCGGCCAAGGACGTGGCGGCGAAGCTCGCCGCCGCCGGCATCACGCCGATCATCCTCTATTACCGCCTGCCGGGCGACGGCTGGAATGCCGACGCCCCCTTCCAGGACGCGCAGCGTACGCTTCGCCTGCTCAAGGCCGGCGCCAAGCGCTGGGGTCTCGATCCGGCGCGGATCGGCGTGGTCGGCATGTCGGCCGGCGGGCACCTGGCCGGCATGATGGCGACACGCAGCGATCATGATTTCTATGCCCCGATCGACGATGCCGACAAGCAGAGCGCCGCGCCGGCCTTTGCCGGCATGATCTACCCGGTCGTCTCGATGCGCCCGCCGATCGACACCACCCAGACCCGGAAGAAGCTGTCGGTGCTGCCCGACTATCGCGACTTCTACTCCGTGGAGGCACAGGTGGGGCCGACGACTCCGCCAGTGTTCCTGGCGCACGCCGCCGACGATCCGATCGCCAATGTCGAGCATACGCTGCGGATGTTCGGCGCGATGAAGGCTGCCGCGCGACCGGTGGAGATGCATGTATTCGAGAAGGGCGGCCATAGCTGGGGCGCCGGCAAGCCGGGCACGCTGGTGGCGCAGTGGCCGGACCTGTTTCTTGCCTGGCTTCGTGAGCACCAGCTCATCCCCGGCCGGTGATAGCGTTACCACTTGGCAAGGAACCCGGGACAGTCCAGACATTGTGCAATGATCGATTCTTGCACCGTTCCCGATCCTTCTTGTCGGGTTTGCGCCGCTCGCTCGTCTAGCTAGCGGAAGCGACGTTGCGGGACCTTGCGAACATGCTCGCCAAGGCAAAGCGCGCGGTAGTGCGGCGCGGCGTCGCCGAACAGGATGCGGATGAGCTGGTGCAGGAGGCTTTCCTGAGGATCGAGCGCTACGAGCGCGACCGGACCGCCCGCTCGCGCGAGGCGCTGCTGGTGACGGCAGCGGTCAATCTCTCGATCGATCGCAAGCGTCGCGATGCGCGCGCGCCGTTCGCCGAAACGCCCGACCTGCACAATATCGCGGACTCGACACCCGATCCCGCGCAGATCATGGAACAGCAACGGCGGCTTGAACATGCCAAGGCGGGGCTAGAAACACTGCCGGAACGAACCCGCCGTATCCTGCTGCGGCGAAGGCTGGAAAATGCCAGCTATGCCGAAATTGCGGCCGATGAGGGGATGAGCGTGGCGGCGGTGGAGAAGCAGGTGGCGCGGGCGACGCTCCAGCTGATGCAGTGGATGGAGGGGTGGTGAGCCAGCCCTATTCCCGCGCATCGGCCGAAGCCGCCGCATGGCTTGCCCGTCTCCAGGGCGATGCCCGCACGCCCGCACGCGAGGCTGCCTTCCAGGACTGGCTGCGCGCCGATCCCGCCCATCAAAGTGCCTTTGAGCGCGCCACCGATATATGGGCCGACCTGCCCGGCGCCGCGCTGCTGCTCGACGAGCCGCCGGTCCGCGCGCCCAGGCCGACGCCCCTCCCCGTCGCCGGACCGCGGCGGCGCCTGCCGCTCCATCAGCTGGCGCTCGCGGCATCGCTGCTGATCGCGATCGGCATCGGCAGCTTCCTCTGGCTGAGCCGGCCTTCGGCCTATTCCACCGCGATCGGCGAGCAGAAGGTGGCGACGCTGGAGGATGGCAGCCGCATCGCGCTCAACACCGACAGCAGCGTCGAGGTGCGCTACGACCCGGCCCAACGGCTGGTGGAACTGGAGCATGGCGAGGCGATGTTCGAAGTCGCGCACAACACCGCCCGCCCCTTCATCGTCCGCGCCGGCGACAAGCAGGTCCGCGCGGTCGGCACCAGCTTCGTCGTGCGGCGCGAGGGCAAGGAAGTGACCGTCACCCTCCTCCAGGGCAAGGTGGTGGTGACCGACATCCGCCCCGCGGTGAGGCGGATCGCACCCACCTATCTCAATCCGGGCGAGCGGTTGCGTGCGCAGCCCGAAGGCGCCGTGCGGGTCGATGCGCAGCCGGCCGAGATCGCCACCGCCTGGCGGCGCGGCCAGGCGATGTTCTCCGATACGCCGCTCGCCGACGCGGTCACCGAGTTGAACCGCTATGGCGGACCGCGCCTCGTCGTCGATGATCCCCGGCTCGCCGCCCTGCGCGTGTCTGGCGTATTCGCCACCAACGACACCGGCGAGTTCGCCCGCGCCGTCGCCGCACTGCACGGGCTGCGTATCGAGCAGACCGGCCAGACTATGCACATCGTGCGCTGATTTCCGACCGGGTGACATTTTTGTTTCTTTGCCATGTCGGTTTCGCAACGCAGCATCGTCTAGACCTGTGAGGGAGTGAGAAAAGGTCGCACTCCCCCGGGGGAAAATCATGCCGTCCAAGCTCACGCTGTCCACGCTCGCCGCCAGTTGCTGCCTCTTCGTCATCCCGGTTGCCCAGGCGCAGACGCGCTACAGCTTCGACATGGCGGCGCAGCCGCTCGAAGCCGCGCTCCGCTCGGTGGCGACGCGCACTTCGACGAACATCATCTTCGACAGCGCGGTGATCCGGGGGCGGACCGCGCCGGCGCTGCATGGCGAGTTCACCGCGCAGGCGGCGTTCCAGGCGCTGCTCCAGGGATCGGGCCTGTCGCTCAACGCGACCCAGGGCGGCTCGTACATCGTTTCCGCGCCCGCCGGGCAGAACCGCACCAGCGGCGAGAAGGGTGCGATCACCGGGCACCTGACCCGCGAGCAGGGAGGCCGCGCGCTTGCCGGTGCGCTGGTCCGCATCGCCGAGACCGGCGACAGCACCACCGCCGACAAGAATGGCGACTTCAGCTTTCCCGACGTCGCGCCCGGCCAGTACACGCTGGAGATCTCGTTTCTCGGCTTCGGCACCCGCACCCAGCCGATCGTGGTGGGATCGGGAAACGCCTCGACCATCGACCTGGCGATGAACGAAGGGGTTGAGGAAGGCGTACCGATCGTCGTCTACGGCACCCGCAGCGCCCGCGCCAACGCGCTCAACCTGCAGCGCGCGGCCGAGAACAACACCGAAGTCGTCTCGGCCGACGACCTGGGCAATTTCACCGGCACCACCTTTTCCGACGCGCTGCGCCGCACCGCCGGCGTATCGTTTCAGCGCGACAGCGTGACCGGCGACGGCACCAACGTCATCGTCCGCGGCCTCGATCCGGACATGAACAACGTCAAGCTGAACGGCCTGCAGCTGCCCGTCGGCAACGGCACCGGCCGCTCGGCGGACCTGAGCAACCTGCTTGCGGACTCGGTCGGCAAGATCACGATCAGCAAGAGCCTGCTCCCCAGCCAGGACAGCGCCGGCACCGGCGGCCTGATCGAGATCGAGACGCTGTCGCCGCTCAACCGGCCCCACCGCTATGCCAATCTCCAGGTGGAAGGCGGCCTGAGCGGCAAGGATTTCAGCAAGGATTTCCTGGTCTCCGGCACCGTTGCCGGCCGCTTCGGCGCGCAGGACAATTTCGGCCTGAGCGCGTCGGTCCAGTATCGCCGCAACTCGGTACGCAACGTGTCGTACAACACAGTGACCAAGTTCGGCGCGTTCCTGCCTAATGCCGCCAACGGCACGCCGACGCTGACCGCGGGGGACGCGGTGAACCCGAACACGATGTTTCCCTTCGTGCCCGGGGATGACGGCGCCTACATCACCCAGCTCGAGACCAGCTTCAACCATGTGAAGCAATCGACCCTGGCGGCGACGGTCTCGGCCGAATGGAACATCGGCAACCACAGCAACTGGAAGTTCGATTTCCAGCATGCGGAGGTCAACCGCACCTATTACGCGATGACCGACATCTTCACCGCGACCAGCAAATATTCGGACGTGCCCGGCGGCCAGGCGATCTCGGCGCTGCACCTCGACCTGACGCCCGGCAATGCCGCGCTGGGGCGGGAGCAGGCGTACAGCTATGATCCCGATGCCAAGACGATCACCGATACGTACAGCTTTTCCGGCAAGAGCACCGCGGGCAAGCTGACCTTCACCTATCTCGCCGGCTATGCCCATGGCAGCGAGAAGCATGACCGCAACAGCACGCTGGACATGCGGGTGAGCGGCATCGATGCGACCGCGGCATACTTCCAGCCCGGCGCGACCGACTCCACGCTCGGCTACATCATCACCCCGTTCGCCCGGCGCAGCGGCGATGCGATCCCGATCCCGCTGCTCAGCACCGCCGGCTGGGCGCTTATCAACGATTCCTCGCGCTATACGATCACCAACGGCACCGGCGGCATCGACAAGACCACCGGCAGCAACAACCGCTATACCGGCGAGGCGAGCCTGCGCTGGGACATGGACTGGGGCTTCCTGAAATACGTCCAGGTCGGCGGGCGCTTCGAGCGGGCCGAGTTCAAGCATGACCTGACCCGCACCCAGTTCGCCGGCAACGCCTCGATCGCGTCGCTCGGCCTGCCCTTCTCGCCGACCGACCTGACCCGGGTGGGCGTGACCGGCGCCAACTTCACCGCGATGAGCGAGGGGACGGTGATCCGCTTCCTCGACAATCTCGGCAATTATCCGCAGGTGGTGCTCTCGCCGATCGCGCCGGCCATCGGCCAGGACAAGCAGAAGACACGCGAGGACAATTACGCGGCCTATGTCCAGAGCCGGCTCCAGTTCGGCAAGCTCGAGATCATCGGCGGCGTGCGCTACAACCGCACCGAGCTGTCGGCCTCGAACCTGGTGTTCCCGACCTATATCGGCCCGATCCTGCCGGCGAACGGCGGGGGATTCGGCAGCGACATCCTCTTCCAGAACCAGTTCAGCAAGCTGGTGACCGAGACCGCCGAGTCCGAGGATTTCCTGCCGCGCGTGCTGTTCAACTTCCGGCAGAGCGACAATCTGATCTTCCGCGGCGGCTATTTCCTGTCGGTCGCGCGGCCGCAGATCAACGACCTGTCGCAGCAGACCCGGATCAGCTTCATCAACATCCCGATCCCGGGCCCGGACGGCGTGAAGCCTATCCTGCAGATCAATTCGGGCAACCCGAACCTGAAGCAGGCGACCACGCATAACTTCGACCTGAGCGCCGAATATTACCACAAGATCGGCATCATCAAGCTGAGCGGCTTCTACAAGCGGATCAACAACCTGCTCCAGGCCAACCAGACCAACGGCCCGGCAAACCTGGCAAACATCACGCTACCCAACAGCCCCTATTTCCAGGGCGCGCCCTATTTCGATCCGGCGCATCCGGAGAATTATTTCATCAACGGCGGCTCGCCGATCAACAGCCAGCATCCCGCCACCATCTGGGGCGTGGAAGGCCGGTTCGAGCGGCAGTTCGACTTCCTGCCGGGCGCTCTCGCCGGGCTGGGCGTGATCGCCAACTACACCTACACCAAGAGCAGCCGCTACCAGCAGTATAGCTGGGCCTATGCCCCGGCCGGGCAGAGCAATATCTATCAATTCTCGGGTCTGCCGTTCAACCAGCAGCCCAAGCACAGCGGCACGCTCGCGCTAACCTACCAGAAATACGGCTTCGACGGCACGCTGGCCTATAGCTTCCAGTCGAAGACGCTCGACAATTTCTACCCGCGCGGCCTGTCCGTCTACAACCAGGACGTCCAGACGCTCGACCTGCGCGGCGAATACTACATCGATCGCGGCCGGAAATACCGGATCTATGTCGAGGGCTCGGACCTGCTCAAGGGCACCGAGACACCCGACGTCCAGCAGCTGATCGCCGGCTACTACACCCGCGCGACCTACCTCGGTGGGCGCAAGTTCAAGATCGGCGCCGCCGCGATCTTCTGAGGCACTGCACGCACCTGCCGGCTCCCCTGTGCGCAGGGAGCCGGCTCTTTTTTGCTTGAGGATATTCCCATGAAGGCCACCAGGTTGCTCCTAGCCGCGGCGAGCTTCGCCATCGCCGCCGCACTGCCCGCCAGTGCGCAGGAGCTTGTTCCGTACCAGCAGTTCACGCTTCCCAACGGCCTGCGCGTCGTGGTGCACGAGGACCACAAGACCCCCAAGGTGGCGGTCGCGGTCTGGTATCACGTCGGATCGATGAACGAGCCCGACGGCAAGTCCGGCTTCGCACACCTGTTCGAGCACCTGATGTTCAACGGCTCCGAACATCACGACAAGGAGTACATGCCGCCACTCCAGGAGATCGGCGTGTCGGGGGTCAACGGCGCCACCTCGCTCGACCAGACCTACTATTACGAGATCGTCCCGACCGGCGGGCTCGAGCGCGTGCTCTGGCTGGAATCGGATCGCATGGGCTATCTCGCCGGCGCGATCAGCCAGGCCAAGCTCGATGAGCAGCGCAAGGTCGTCCAGAACGAGAAGCGCACCCGCGAGAACACCCCCTATGCGCTGATGGACCAGCGCGAGGCGGCGGCGCTGTTCCCGGTCGGCCATCCCTATCACCACCCGACCATCGGCTCGATGGAGGACCTGAGCGCCGCCTCGCTCGACGATGTGAAGGGCTGGTTCGCCCAATATTATGGCGCGACCAACGCCGTGGTCACGCTGTCGGGCGACGTCACGCTCGAACAGGCCAAGGCGCTGGTCACGAAGTATTTCGGCAGCGTCCCCGCCGGCCAGCCGGTCAGCCGCACCACTGCCTGGGTGCCGACGCTCGAACGCGACAAGGGCGAAGTGATGCAGGACGCAGTGCCGCAGACCGCGATCGCCTGGAACTGGGCGGTGCCCGGCCGCGGCACGCCAGAGGCCTCGGCGCTCCAGCTCGCCGCCCAGGCGCTCGGCCGCGGCAAGACCTCGCGCCTCTACCAGGTGCTGGTCCAGGAAAAGCAGCTCGCCACCTATGCCTCGGCCCAATATGCGGGCTATGCCATCGCCGGCATCTTCTCGGTCGATCTGCGGCTGAAGCCGGGCGTCGATCGCGCGGTGGCCGAAGCGGCGGTGAAGCAGGTGCTCGACGAGTTCCTCGCCAAGGGCCCGACCCCGGCCGAACTCGCCCGGGTCAAGGCCAGCGCCTATGCCGACAATGCCCGTGCGATGGAGTCGATCTACGTCAAGGCGATGGCGCTTTCCGACGGCACGATCTTCGCGGGCAACCCCGGCAACTACGCCGTGGAAGACAAACGCTTCCAGGCGCTGACTGCGGCGCAGGTCCGCGGCGCCGCCGCCAGCTGGCTCGGCAAGCCCAACTACAAGCTCACTGTCTTGCCCTTCGGGAACCCCAAGGTCATCGCCGATGGCGCAGATCGCACCAAGCTGCCGCCGCTCGGCCCCTCCCCCGCGCTCAAGCTTCCGGAGCTGCGCGAGGCGAAGCTCAGCAACGGCATCCGCGTGGTGCTGGCCGAACGCCCGGGCACGCCGACCGTCGACATGACCATGGTGTTCGATGCCGGTCAGGCTGCCGAGCAGAAGCTCAAGCACGGTATCGGCGGCTTCACCCTGGGCATGATGGACGAAGGCACCACCACGCTCAGCGGCACCCAGTTCGCCGAGCGTCAGGCGCTGCTCGGCGCCCGCCTCTATGCCACGTCGAGTGTCGACACGACTGACTTCATGGTCTCGTCGATGACGCGCTCGCTACCCGAAACGGTAGCGCTCTGGGCCGACTATATCCGCAACCCGGGCTTCCGGGTCGCCGATCTGGAACGCGACCGCCAGCTCCACCTCTCGGGCCTGGCTCAGTCGCTCGCCTCGCCGGACGAGATCGCCCAGCGGACCTTCACCAACCTGATCTACGGCGCCAACCACGCATATGGCGTACCGCTCGCTGGCCGCGCGGACACGCTCAAGTCGATCACCCGGGAGGACCTGATCGCTTTCCATGACGCCTGGTTGCGGCCCGACAATGCAGTGATCTATGCCGCCGGCGGCACCGATCTCGCCACGCTGACCGCCGCGCTCGAAAAGGCGTTCGGCGACTGGAAGGCTCCAGCCACTTCCAAGGGCGAGAAGACCATCGCGCCCGTCGCGGATATCACCGCCCCGCGGATCGTGCTCGTCGACAAGCCGGGTGCGATCCAGTCGGTGATCCGGGTCGGCCAGATCATGCCGAAGGGCGACGATCCGCGCGGGTTCGAGATCGGCGCGATGAACGACGTGCTCGGCGGCAACTTCACCGCGCGGCTCAACATGAACCTGCGCGAGGACAAGGGCTGGACCTATGGCGCCAGCTCCTATGTCGCCGAGGCGCGCGGACCGCAGGTGTTCGGCGTGGCGACCAGCGTGCAGACCGACAAGACTTCGGAAGCGCTGGGCGAGATCGACAAGGAACTCCGCGCGATCCGCAAGGACAAGCCCGCCACCCAGGCCGAACTCGACCTGCTTACCAAGGGCGAAGTGCTTGGCCTGCCCGGCCGGTTCGAGACCAACAATGCGATGGTCGGCTATCTCCAATATGTGAACCGCTTCGGCCGGTCCTATGACTGGATCACGACCCTGCCCGCGCAATATGCGGCGCTACGCACCGACACGATCACCAATACCGCGCAGCTGCTCCATCCGGATGCGATGACCTGGGTCATCGTCGGCGATCTTTCGAAGATCGAGGAGAAGGTCCGCGCGCTCAAGCTCGGCACGGTCGAGGTGTGGGACGCGGAAGGGCACAAGCTGCGCTAAGCGCCGTTTCAGGCAATCCTCGGCGGCCGGCCCGGTTTATCCGGCCGGCCGTTTGCCGTTTACCGCCCCGGCGCAGGATCGGCACGGCTCGACCGACCCTACGCGTTTGTACGGAATGCGGTCCGCTTCACGATTGAATATTTCCGAAATGGATGAATGACGGAGCGGAAATGACCGACAGCGCCTATTTCGCACAGCGTGCCGACGAGGAACGCGACGCTGCGCTGCGTGCCAAGGGCATGGCGAGCTTCCGTGCGCATATGGGCATGGCGCAGGAATATGAGCGCCGCGCCCGCGGCTTCGAACCGCGCCACGCCGACAAGGTTGTGCTCGACTAGATCGGGCCCGGCCTGCGGCAGATCGACCGCCAGCCCTCCCCATACCAAAGTCTGAATGCGCACCCTTTCGCGCCTCTTGAGTTCATTTTATTAGATAGCTATCTATCTAAAATGACTCGAGCCAATCTTCGACGCGATGTTGCGCGCACCATGCCGCAGGTGAGTCGTGGCTGGCGCCAGCTCGCCGATGCCGCGCTCGCCGAACTCCGCGTTTCCAATTCGATGGGCTGGTGCCTGATCCATCTCCACCGGCTCGGACCGGAGGCGCGGCAGACCGACCTGGCGCAGGAGATCGGGATCACTGGCCCCTCCACCGTCTCGGTGCTCAACCAACTCGAACAGGCGGCGCTGGTCGAGCGCGTGCCCAATCCCGACGACAAGCGGTCGAACCGGTTGGTGCTGACCGAGGCGGGAGCCGCGCTGGTCGACAAGATCGAGGCCCGCTTCGCCCAGCTGCGTCGCGAGCTGTTCGACGGCGTGCCCGAGGAGGAGATCGCGACGATGCTGCATCTCCTCGAGCTGCTCAACGCCCGGATCGCGGAGCGGCGAGGCTGAACCATGGGGCAGAAGTTCGGGCTTCCGACCGCGCTGTTCGCGGTCAAATGCTACGTCGCGGCGATGCTCGCGCTGTACATATCGCTGAGCATCGGACTTGAGCGTCCTTACTGGGCCTTCCTGACATCGTTCATCGTCGCCCAGCCGCTCGCCGGCGCGGTTATCTCCAAGGCGCTGTTCCGGCTAATCGGCACCTTTGTCGGCGGCGTCGCGGCCGTCGCGATGGTCCCGCCCCTGGTCAACGCGCCGGAACTGCTCACGCTTGCGATCGCGAGCTGGCTGGCGATTTGCGTGTTCGTGTCGCTGCTCGACCGCACGCCGCGCGCCTATATGTTCGTGCTCGCCGGCTACAGCGCCTGCATCATCGCACTGCCGAGCGTGGACGCGCCCGGAGACATCTTCACCGTCGCGATCCTGCGCGTGCAGGAGATCGGCATCGGCATCCTGTGCAGCAGTCTGGTCCACGGCGTCGTGATGCCCGGATCGATCACCCGGCTGCTGCTGTCGCGCGTCGATGCGATCCTGGGCGATGCCGAGCGCTGGTCGCGCGATGCGATCGCCACCGAGCCGGTTCCCGAACTCGAAGCCGAGCGCCGCCGCCTAGCGCTCGACGTAACCGAGCTGCACCAGCTCTCGATCCATTTGCCCTTCGATCCCTCGCGCCTCGCCCCGCGCGTCCGCACCGTGCGCGCGCTGCAGGACCAGCTCTCGATGCTGCTCCCGCTCGGCGCCGCCGTGCAGGACCGGCTCGAGACGTTCCAGAGCGCGGGCGGCACCGTCTCGCCGGAAGTCACCACGCTGATCGACGATTGCCGCGTCTGGCTCGCCGCGCCTGAGGCCGATCCTGCCGAACGCCGTGCCAGCGCCGAGGCGCTGATCGCGCGCTGCTCGGCGTTGGAGCCGGCGGCAGGCCCCGAAACGAACTGGACCGAGATGCTGCGGCTGAGCCTGCTCGCCCGGCTCGGCGCGCTGGTCGCGGTGCATCGCGACTGCCGCGACCTGCGCGACCAGCTCATCACCCATCGCCGCCAGCCGGTGACGCCGCGTGTCGCCGAACTGCTCGGCGGACGTCGCAATCGCGAGCTGCACCGCGACTATGCCGGCGCAGCGCGCGGCGCGTTCGGGGCGTTCATCACGATCGTCCTGGGCTGCGCGCTGTGGATCGGCAGCGGCTGGGCGGACGGATCGACCGCGGTGATGCTCGCGGGCGTGTTCCTCGCGCTGTTCTCCGCCTTCGACAATGCGCTGGCGCCGCTCAAGGGCTTCATGATCGGCACGCTGATCGCGACCGTGCTTGGCGCGATCTACGGCTTCGCGATCCTGCCGATGCTCGACGGTTTCTGGATGCTCGCCCTGGCCCTCGCACCGGTGCTGCTGGTCGGCGGCGCACTGATGTCATCCCCGCGCTATGGCGGCATCGCGCTGCCGGCGATGATGGGCATGGGCAGCCCGGCGCTGCTCGCCGCGACCTACAGCAGCGACTTCGCCAGCTATGCCAATGGCTCGATCGCCCAGCTGGTCGGCACCTGGTTCGCAATCGTGATGACCGCGCTGATGCAGGCCGCCGGCGCGCATCACGCGATCCGACGGACGATCCGCGCCGGCTGGGCCGACATCGCCCAGCGTGCCAACCTGATGCGCGCGCCGGACGTGCGCGGCTGGATCAACCGGATGCTCGACCGGATCGGCCTGCTCGCCCCGCGCCTGGCCGCGATCGGCGAGGACAGCGGCCGCCCGCTCTACGACGCGTTGCGCGACCTGCGCACCGGCGTTGCAATCGGCGAGCTGCGCCAGCTGCGGCTGGACCTGCCGCCCGGGCAGGGCGATGCGCTGACCGAGGTGCTGTCGGGCGTGGCCGATTATTATCGCAGCCTCGATCCCGACATGCCGCTCCCATCCGATCCCGCGCTGCTCGACCGCATCGACGGCGCGATCGCGGCGACCGCGGATTATCCTCAGCCCGAATTCCGCCGCGAAGGCACGCTCGGACTGGTGAGCCTGCGCCGCAACCTTTTCCCTGAAGCAGCCAGTTATCGGAGGGCCGCATGATCGGCGAAGTCTCGCTGGACGGCGTCTATCTGCCGACGTTGTTCGTTCTCGCGCTCGGCGCATTGGCGCTGAGCTTCGTGCTCACCCGGCTGATCGGCGCCTTCGGCCTCTACCGCTTCGTCGCCTATCGCGCGGCGGTCGACCTCAGCCTGTTCGTGCTGAGCCTCGGCCTGCTCGCCTTCCTCGTCCCGTTCTTTGGATTGCGTCTATGAAACGTCTCGCCCTCCCGCTGGCGCGCAGCGCCGCCACCCTCGTCATCGTCCTTGCCGCGATCGCCGTGGCGGTGTGGATGTGGAACCATTATGAGCGCAGCCCCTGGACGCGCGACGGGCGGGTGCGCGCCGATGTGGTGCGGGTGACGCCCGATATCGGCGGCCTCGTCACCTCGGTGGCGGTGCACGACAACCAGCCGGTCAAGGCCGGCGACCTGCTCTTCGTGATCGACACGCCGCGCTATGCCCTGGCCCTGCAACAGGCCAATGCCCGGGTGGCGAGCGCTCGGGCGACTCTCGGCCAGGCACGCCGCACCGCGCAGCGCGACCTGGCACTGGGCGACCTGGTCGCGGCCGAAGCGCATGAGCAGAACCTCGCCGCCGTCGCCACCGCCGAGGCCGCGCTGGCCCAGGCGATCGGCGCGCGCGATGCCGCCGCGCTCGACCTCAAGCGTACCCGCGTCCACGCCTCGGTCAATGGCGTCGTCACCAATCTCGACCTGCATCCGGGCGACTATCTGGGCGCGGGCAAGCAGGCGATGGCGCTGATCGACCGCGACAGCTTGCGGATCGAGGGCTATTTTGAGGAGACCAAGCTGCCGCTCGTGTGCATCGGTGCGCCGGTCCATGTCCGGCTGATGGGCGAGAGCAGCGACCTGACCGGCCATGTCGACAGCATCGCCTATGGCATCAATGATTCCACCCGCAGCGACAGCGGCAACCTGCTGCCGACCGTCCAGCCGACCTTCTCCTGGGTCCGCCTCGCCCAGCGCATCCCGGTGCGCGTGCGGCTCGACAAGGTACCGGCCGACATGCGGCTGATCGCCGGGCGTACCGCCACAGTTACCGTCCAGCCGGCCGACCCCAACGCCAAGCAGCCGGTGGCCTGCCACCATGCGTAAGCCCTTCGCCATATCGCTGGTCGCGCTGGCACTGGCCGGCTGCGCCACCGCCGGGCCGGACTATCATCCGCCCGAGACTTCGGCCGCAACCGCGCCGGGTGCCACCGGTCCATTTCTCTCGGCCACCGGCCCGGGGATCGACGGCAGCACGTCGCTGCCCGATCACTGGTGGCGGCTCTACCAGGACCCGCGGCTCGATGGGCTGATCGAGCAGGCGCTGTCCGCCAATACCGACCTGCGCGTTGCCCAGGCCAATCTGGTGCGCGCCGAGGCGGTGCTGCGCGAAGCCGATGCCGGGCGCGACGTCACCACCGGGATCAGCGGCGGCACCACGCTCGCCCGCCCGTCGGGGACCGGCACCGACCTGCCGGGCAACGTCGCCTATAATTTCGGGATCAGCGCCTCCTACCCGATCGACCTCAACGGCCGGCTGCGCCGCGCGATCGAGGCGAGCCAGGCCGATGTCGAGGCGGTGACCGCCGCGCGTGACTATGTCCGCGTCAGCGTCGCCGCCGCCACCGCCCGCGCCTATGGCAAGGTCTGCGCCGCCAATTACCTGCTCGGGGTCAACCGCAAGGTTGTCGCCCTCCAGCGCGACACGCTGACCGCGACGAAGCGCCTGTTCCGCGGCGGGCGCGGTACCGCATTCGACGTCAGCCGCGCCCAGGTTGCGGTCGAGACCAGCGAAGCGGCGCTGCCCGCCTTCGAAGGCCAGCGCCAGTCCGCGCTCTATCTGCTCGCCACGCTGCTCGGGAAGCCGCCTGCGGACTATCCGCGCGAAGTCGCCGATTGCTCGGTGTTGCCGAGCCTGCGCAGCCCGCTGCCGACCGGCGACGGCGCCGCGCTGATCCGCCGCCGGCCCGATATCCGCCAGGCCGAGCGGAAGATCGCCGGCGACACCGCGCGGCTGGGCGTCGCCACCGCAGCGCTTTATCCGCAGATCAGCATCGGCGGGTCGCTCGGCCTGTCCGGTCCGCTCAAGGATATCGGCGGTGGCACGTCCTTCGGGTTCAGCCTGGGACCGCTGCTCAGCTGGTCCTTCCCCAACCGGCCGGTGGTAAAGGCACGGATCGCCCAAGCCGATGCGCAGGTGCGGGCCGATCTCGCCGGGTTCGACGGCAGCGTGCTCGAGGCGCTGCGCCAGACTGAGACCGCGCTAGAGACCTATCGCCGCGACGCGCAACGGGCCGATGCCCTTGCCCGGGCGAGCGGCAGCGCGGCGCAATCGGCGGCGCAGGCGGGCAAGCTGTTCCGCTTCGGCCGGGGCGACTTCCTGTCGCTGCTCGACGCGCAGCGCAGCTATGCCGGCGCCGAGGTGACCAGCGCAGCGGCCCGGGCGCAGCTGCTCGACGACCAGCTGGCGATCTTCCTCAGCCTCGGCGGGGGCTGGGAATAGCCTGCCTCACTTGCCGGCGACGCGCTCCCATTGCCAGGCGGCGACGGTTTCGCCGCGCGGCAGGTAGCGGATCGACAGCGTCTCGGCGCCGCGCTTCACTTCGAGCGTGAGCATCCGGGTCTGGTCGCCCTGCAGGCCGTCCTGCGAGAAGGTGTTGAGGATCTCGTCGCCATTGCGCAGGCCGGCCTTCTCGGCTTCCGAGCCCGCGATCAGACCCTTCACCAGCTTGGGGCGAACGGTCAGCGAGGCGGGATCAAAGCCGAGATCGAACCGGCGCAGCGGGCGCGAGACGCGGCGGAAGCCGGGGCCAAAGGCATCGGACGGCGGGGTGACCGTGCCGCCGGCGAGCATCGCGTCGAGATCGGCGACGCCCCTGGCGCCAAGCTGCTGCCTGAGCAGCGAACGCCACAGCGCCTCGTTCATCGGCTTGCCGGCCTGGCGCGCCGCCAGCATCGTCCGCACCATGTCATCGAGGCTGCGCTTGCCGGCCGAAGCCTTGCGCACCGCGGCGTCAAGCGCGGCGAAATAGAGCGAGCCGCGGTCATAGGGCAGCACGCGGATGCGGGTGTCCTTCCAGAAACCGCCCGGGATCTCAGAGTTCGGCACGTTGATCTTGATGTTGGTGTAATAGCGCGCGGCGGTCTCGTTGAGGTCGGCCAGGAATTCGTCGGCGGTTATCATCCCGGCGCGATAGGGCAGCATGCGCTGGTAATGCACGGCCAGCCCTTCGCCGAACCAGGACCGGTCGAGCCCACCCGCTGAGTCCATCGATTCATCTAGCGAGCGCACCCAGCTGTGCAGCATCTCGTGCGCGAGCAGCGACTTGAGGTCGTCGGGCTTCGACGTGTGGTTGAAGGTGAAGGCGAAGCTGTCGGTCAGGCCGATGCCGCTGCCCGGGTTGCGGACATTGGTGCGCCCGAACACGCCGAAGCTGGGCGGCATGTACCCGAAGAACTTGCCGTAGAAGCGATGAAGGTCGCCCGCCCAGTGCATCAGCGGGTCCATCGCGAAGGGCGGCGTGCCCTGCCAGGCGGCGAAGAAGCCGTCGCCACCGGCCTGGAACACGCCGGGCTTGCCCGCCATGTAATAGACCGAGGACAGGCGCGATGCGGGCAGCGGCTCGCTGCTGGTAACGTCGCCGACGCCGAAGCTGGATACACCGATGCCGCCCGGGCCATAAGCGGCGAAGTCCCAGTGGATCTTCGCGCGGCGGGCGGTCTCGTCGGCGGGGAGGATCACGAACGCATTGGCGGCGGCGGAGAAGCCGTCCAGCTCGGTGCGCATCTCATATTGCGGCAGCGCGAGCGGCGGCGCGGCGGCATCGATCGGCACGCGGTAGCGGATAGTCACGGCACCATCGATCGCGCGGGGCGCCTGCCAGATACGGGTGCGGTTCGAGCCGTCCTCCTCGACATCCTTGACCGTGGCGGCGATCGTGCCGGCGGCGTCGGTGATCGCCAGGCCCTGCACGTCCTTGCCGCTGGTGACCACGGTGTTGGCTACCAGCGCAAGCTTGAACAGGTCTTCCCCGGCCTTGCGGTGCACGCCCTGTGTAACCACCGTCACATCGACATAGGGGATGTTGTGCGCGGCGTCGGGCGCGGAGGGCGCGATGGTGATCGCCAGTTCGGGCACGGGCTCGGCGCCCCCCCCGCTGCTCGCCGAAACCGGCACCAGTGCAATGGCCATTGCCAGGACAGTGTTTCGGGCAATCTTGGTCATGAATTCTCCTCCGCTGCCCCGATCCTATCGGCTGGAGCCGCGAAAATTTCTGCGATCTCCCGCCGCAGAGCCGCCCCCGCACATGATTTATGCGTGGTCGGGGCCCTGCCCGACCGATTGCCGCGCGAACCGGACCGGCAGCGCCGTGCTGCTCTTGAGGTTTTCCAGCACGATGCTGGAGCGCGCCGTCGCCACTTCGGGAGCGACCAGCAGCTCGCTGACCAGGAAGCTGTTGAAGCTCGCCAGGTCTCGCGTGGCCACCTTGAGAATGATGTCCGCCTCCCCGGTCAGCGCCTGGCATTCGAGCACTTCATCCATGGCGGTAATGCGCTGGTGGAAGGTCTCCAGCCACCCGGGCTCGTGCGAACGCAGGCTCAGCAGCACATAGGCGCTCACGCCGATCCCCAGCTTTTCCGCATCCAGCACGCCCGCCACCCGCGCCAGATAACCGGCTTCGCGCAGCTGATGCATCCGGCGCGAGCATTGCGAGGCGGAGAGGTGCACACGCTCGCTCATCTCTACCGGACCAATATCGCCCTGTACCTGCCATTGCTCGAGGATACGGAGATCGAAGCTGTCGAGTTCGCGCGCCATTCCGCGATCCTGCATCAAATTTGCGCGAACTGCCACATTCATACATCGATGATGCAATATCCACGAAAAGGCCGGCCATTTCGCACGCACTTTGGCGTGCCGCCCCCGTATTTTGCAGCGCAATAAACAAAGGGGTCTCACCATGTCGTTCGATACGCTTGCGCTCCAGCCCGCCGATCCGCTGCTGAAGATCATCGGCGCCTTTCGCCGCGATACCCGCACCGAAAAGATCGACCTGGGCGTCGGGGTATTCCGCGATGAGGACGGCAACACGCCGGTGATGCGCGCGGTGAAGCTGGCCGAGGAGAAGCTGCTGCGCGAGCAGCAGAGCAAGTCCTATCTGGGCCCCGAAGGCGATATCGGCTTCGTCGAGCGGCTGGCGGACAAGGTGCTGGGCAATGCCGTGCCCGTCGAGCGGCGCCATGGGCTGCAGACGCCGGGGGGCACGGGCGCGCTGCGCCTCGCCGCCGAACTGCTCGCCAAGGCCGGGGTGCGCCGCATCTGGGTCGCCGCGCCGAGCTGGGCGAACCACGCCCCGGTATTCCTCGCAGCCGGGATCGAGCCGCGCTTCATCGAGTGCTTCAGCATCGCCGCGCAGCATCTCGACCTCGCCTATTTCCTTGAGGAGCTGGATGGCGCGACACCCGGCGACGCGGTGCTGCTGCACGGCTGCTGCCACAACCCGATGGGGATCGATCCCGGCCCGCTCGGCTGGCAGGCAATCACAGAGGTGGTGGTGCGCCGCGGCCTGTTGCCGCTGGTTGACCTCGCCTATCAGGGATTGGGCGAGGGTTTCTGCGAAGACTCGCTCGGCACCCGCATATTGCTGGCAGCAGCACCGTTCGGCCTGCTCGCTTATTCCTGCGACAAGAATTTCGGCCTCTATCGCGAGCGCGTCGGCGCGCTGTGGGTGACCGCACCCGATGCAGAGCAGGGCGCGATCGCCCATTCCAACCTCCTCGCGCTCGCCCGCGCCAACTGGTCGATGCCGCCCGATCACGGCGCTGCCGTCGTCCGCGTGATCCTGGAGGATGCCGAACTCACCCGCATCTGGCGCGAGGAGCTGGATATGGTGCGCGAGCGGCTTGCCGGGCTGCGCCGGGCGCTGGCATCCGAAGGACGGATCGGCAAGGTCGACCTGACCCAAATCGCCCGTGGCAAGGGCATGTTCGCCACGCTGCCGCTCAGCCGCACCCAGATCGACTGGCTGCGCGACGAGCATGCGATCTACCTGGCGGGTTCCGGCCGGATCAACATCGCCGGCTTCACCCTGCCCACCATCGCCCGCTTTTGCGACGCGCTTCGCGCATTGGACCGCGCGGGCGTGTCATGACCGGAGCGAACCTGACCACGCGCGCCGGGAGGCGATCGTCCAACGCACGCTGGTCGCTGTGGAACAGCCCCTATCTCCTGCTCACGCTGGCGGCATCGCTCTGGGCAAGCAACTTCGTGCTCGGCCGGGCGATACCGCACGGCATGGCACCGGTGAGCATCTCCTTCTGGCGCTGGACACTGGCGGTGCCCTTCACCCTGCCCTTCGCCTTCCCCTATCTGGCGCGCGACTGGCCGCTGATCCGCCGGGGCTGGCGGGCGCTACTGCTTCTCGCCGGGCTCGGCCTCGCCGGCAGCAACACCCTCGCCTATTACGCGGTGCGGGTGACCGGGGCGACACCGGCGCTGCTGGTGCAATCGGCGATCCCGATCGCGATCATCGGCCTGGGCTTTCTGTTCTTCGGCGAGCGCCCTGCGGCACGCCAGCTGGGTGCCATGGCCTTCGCGCTGGCCGGAGTGCTCTGCGTCATCCTCGGCAAGCCGGGCACCTCGGGCAGCCTCAACATGGGTACCCTGCTCGCCTGCGCGGCGATGCTCTTCCAGTCGCTCTACGCCACGCTGCTGCGCAAGCGCCCGCGCGTGCATCCGGCGAGCTTCCTGTGCCTGACCTTTGCGGGCGCCGCGCTGCTGATGCTGCCCTTCCAGCTTGCGATGGGGACGCCGCTACCGCTCAAGGACGCGAGCGGGTTCGCCGCGCTGCTCTACCTCGCACTCGGGCCGTCGATCCTCGCCTTCTTCCTGTTCAACCGCGGGGTGGCGCTGGTCGGATCGGCGCGGGCAGGGCTGTTCTTCTATCTGATGCCGGTGTTCGGCACGATCTTCGCCGGTATCTTCCTGCACGAGAGCATCGGCGCGGTTGAACTCGCCGGCTTCCTGCTGGTCGGTGCCGGCTTCGCCCTGTCAGCGCGACGGCAGCGGTAGACGGTGGCTGCACTTCATCTCGGATAACGTCGCCACCGATCGGATATCCTCGACGCCGGGCAGGCGCAACAGCGTGCGGAAGGTGAAATTCTGGTACCAGGCCATGTTCGGCGCCAGCACCTTCAGCATCACGTCCATCTCACCGAACAGCGTATAGGCCTCGGTGATCTCGGGGATTTCCTCCACCGCGCGCATGAAGCGCTCGCGGCCCTCGTCGCTCAGCCGGCCCATCTTGAGCTGGGCGAAGATGTACATGCTCTCGCCGAACTTCTCGCGATCGAGGATCGCGACCTGCGCCTTGATATAGCCTTCCTCGCGCAGCCGCTGGATCCGGCGCCAGCAGGGCGATTGCGACAGCCCCACCCGCTCGGCGATCTCGCTGGAGGACTCGGAGGCGTCGATCTGCAGCCGCTCCAGGATCTTGATGTCCATCCGGTCGAGATTGTCCGCCATATTTATGCGCCTCCCCGGCGAAAATTGGATCATATTTTCGCGAACGCTAAATTACAGTGCGATGACAGGCAAGCGTTTGCGGGGTCGCCGACTTATCCTGCCTGCAAGGTTCGACGGGAGGACGAGGCATGAAGCGCGAGCAGCTGGCGATTTTCGACGGCCAGTATGTGCGCGATCACCTGAGCTATCCCGACTGCATCCGCGTCGTCCGCGACGCGATGGAGGCGCTGTCCGCGGGCACCACCCGCCAGCTCCTCCGCACGATGATCCCCCTGGGCTCGGGTCGCACCTTTGCCCAAATGCCCGGAGCGCTCGGCGAGCGCGAGATGTTCGGCGCAAAGATGATAAGCGTCTTCGCCGATCCCAGTTCGCCGGGCCTCCGCCGGCATCGCGGTGTCGTGCTGCTGTTCGAGCCGGACGAAGGCGAGCCGGTCGCGATCGCCGATGCCGAGGAGATCACCCATATCCGCACCGCGGCGGCCACCGCGGTCGCCACCGATGCACTCGCTCGCGCCGATGCCCGCACGCTGCTGATCGTCGGCACTGGCGGCCAGGCGCGCACCCATCTGCGCGCGCTGCCGCTGGTCCGCGCCTTCGACCGCGTGCATATTTGGGGTCGCTCGTTCGACAAGGCGGTGAGCCTCGCCGCCGAGTTCGCCGCGATCGGCGCCGAAGCGGTCTCCGACCTCGAAGCCGCCACCAGCCGGGCCGACGTGATCTGCACGCTCACCACCTCGGCCGAGCCGGTGATCCTCGGCGCCTGGCTGCGCCCCGGCACGCACGTCAACCTGGTCGGATCGAGCGGCCCGGGTCCGGTCGAGGCCGACAATGCGCTGGTCGCCATGAGCCGCTATATCGCTGACAGCCGCGCCTCCGCGCTGGACGCCGCCGCCGAGTTCCTGGTGGCGAAGCAGGCCGGCGTGGTGACGGACGACCATATCGTCGCGGAGATAGGCGAAGTCCTGCTCGGCCGCGTCCCCGGCCGCCGAAGCGCCGATGAGATCACCCTCTACAAGTCGTTGGGCCATGCCGTGCAGGACCTGGCCGTTGCCGCCCATCTCTACCGGAGCTCGCTCAGCTGATGTCGCCCACCCTTTTGCGTGCCGCTCTTCTCGCCTCCACCCTCTTCACCGTCACACCCGCGCTTGCCCAGCATGAGCGGCTGAGCGTGATCGCCAATGGCGAGAAGGTCGGCTTCGTCGATGCGGACCAGCAGGGCAGCAACGTCACGATCAAATATGACGTGAAGAACAATGGCCGCGGCCCGACCATGTCGGAGACGATCGCGCTGGGTACCGACGGCCTGCCGGTGCGCTGGGCACTGGACGGCAAATCGACCTTTGGCGGCGATGTCCATGAGAGCTTCACCCGCGAGGGCGGCACCGCGCGCTGGACTGACTCGATGGGCGAGCGCACCGCCCCCGTCACTGGCGCCGGCCTGTATATCGGGCAGAATGCCAGCCCCTGGGCGCTCGGCCTTTATGCCCGTGCCCTGCTCAAGCGCGCGGACGGCACGCTGCCGGCAATGCCCGGAGGGCAGCTGCGCATCGAGAAGCTGGGGCCGGCGAAGATCGGCACCGCGACCTATCAGGCCTATGCGATCAGCGGCATCGACCTCTCGCCCGAGATGATCCTGCTCGACGGCCAGCAACGGCTGTTCGCGGTGCTCGACACCGGCGGCTCGGTGGTGAGCGAAGGCCATGAAGCCGAAGTGCCGGCGCTCGCCAGGCTGGCGACCGAGCTGACCGCGAAGCGCTATGCCGCGCTCCAGCAGCGCTTCGCCCACAGGATCGACGCGCCGGTGCGCATCCGCAACGTCCGCGTCTTCGATCCCGTCTCGGGCAAGCTCGGCGATCCGGTCTCGGTGCTGTTCGCCGAGGGACGGATCACCGGCATCCAGCCGTTCGACGCCCCCGCCTCGCCCGGCGAGGCGACGATCGAGGGCAATGGCGGCACGTTGCTGCCCGGCCTGCACGACATGCATGCGCATATCGGGCTGGAATCGGCGATGCTCTATATCGCCGCCGGCGTCACCTCGGTGCGCGACATGGGCAATGACAATGTCTTCCTGCCCCAGCTGATCCGCCAGATCGATGCGGGCGAAGTCGCCGGGCCGCGGATCGTGCCCAATGGCTTCCTGGAGGGCCGCAGCCCCTATTCGGCGCGGCTGGGCGTGGTTGCCGACAGCGAGAGCGCGGCGATCGACGCCGTCCGCTGGTATGCCGCGCGCGGCTATTGGCAGGTAAAGATCTACAACAGCATGAACCCGGCCTGGGTGCCCGCCATCGCCAAAGAGGCGCACCGGCTCGGCATGGGCGTGACCGGGCACATCCCGGCCTTCACCAATGCCGATGCGATGATCGCTGCGGGCTATAACGAAGTCACCCATATCAACCAGCTGATGCTCGGCTGGGTGCTCGATCCCAAGGAGGATACCCGCACCCCGCTGCGCCTGACCGCGATGCGGCGCACGGCCGGGCTCGATCTCGCTTCGGCAAAGGTGAGCAAGACGGTGGACGCGATGGTCGCCGATCATGTCGCGCATGATCCGACCGCGGTGACGCTCGAGCTGCTGATGCTCAGCCGCAATGGCGCGCCCAGCCCCTCGGTCGCCAGCTATATCGATCACCTGCCGATCGGCCTGCAGCGCCGCCGCCGCCAGGCGATCGCGCCGATCGCCGGGCCGGAGGATGCCGCCGCCTATGACGGCGCGATGGTCAAGGTGAAGCAGCTGCTCAAGCTGCTCCACGATCGCGGCATCACGCTCCTGCCCGGAACCGACGACCAGACCGGGCTGTCGGTGCACCGCGAGCTGGAAATCTATGGCGAGGCGGGCATCCCGATCCCCGAGGTGCTGCGCCTCGGCACGCTGACGCCCGAAGTCTATATGGGCCGCGACCAGGAGCTGGGCTCGATCGCGCGTGGCAAGCGCGCCGACTTACTGCTGCTGCCCGGTGATCCTACGAAGGATCTGCGCGAGCTGCACCGCATCGCGATGGTGGTGAAGGGCGGGACGATCTATTTCCCCTCGGAAATCTATCCGGCCTTCGGGGTGAAGCCGTTCGTGGACGCGCCAAAGATCACCCGTCCGGCGGCGGCGCCCAAGGCAGCGGGCAGCGGCCCGTCGCATGACGTGGCGGACGAGTTCCTGTTCTGATCGAGCTGGCTTGACGCCCCGGGCGCGGGATGATCGAACCACCGGCGTGAGTACCGATTCCCCCGAACCCGAAGCGCCCGTGGATCAGAAGAGTGAGGAACGCGCGGCCGAGGCCGCCGCGATCCGTCGCCGCTGGATAACCTTGGGCGAAGTGCTGGCGGTGGTTGCCGTCATCATCTCCGCGCTGACCCTCTGGAACAACTGGAGCGAGCGCAGCGACAGCAAGGCTGCGGAGAGTGCGAGTGCCGAGCGTGCCTCCGCCCGCGCCGGCACGCTGGTGCTGGTCGCGGCCGATTCCGGCGAGCGGGTGCTGGTGCTCAAGCCGTCTTCGGCCGACCAGACCGTCCAGAGCCAGAAGATCGCCTTCCCCTCGCCGCTGGGCATCGCCGCGGTGGAGACCACCGGCGAGCCGCGGATCGACGTGAAATGGTTCGACGAGGCGCTGAAAAAGGCGCGCAATGCGGCCAAGCTGCCCGACAACAGTCGCGGCGACGAGCGCCTGCCGGTGCTGGTCACCACCCAGTTCCTGGTGAATGGCGAGCCGCATTCGGACAGCGCGCTCTACGATGTCGGCTACACGATCTCGGGCAAGCTGCTCGGCGGCCACAGCGTCACGCTGCGCGGCATCTCCTTCATCGCCACCGCGAAGGGCAAGAGCGCGGCGGCGAAACTGGACGAACGCTGGAAGGCGAACTTCCCCGCCCGGTGACTACGGCTTGGCGGCAACGACCTGCGCGACAAAGGCGTGCAGGTCCGCACTGAGCGCCGCCAGCCCTTCCTCGTCCTCGAACACCGAATGCCCGGCGGCATAGTGATGCGCCGCGACGCGGTCCATCGACACACCCGCCTGCTCGAGCGCGAACTGCCCAGCATAGACCGGCGTAGTGATGTCGTAATAGCCACCGCCGGTGAAACCGCGCAGGCTCGGCTTGGCGTCCATCGCCGCCTTCAGATATTGCGCGAAGGACATGGCGCGGTAGCTGCCGCCATATTCCTTGTCCCAGTTCCACTTGAAGTTGATGCCCAGATTGAGGCTGCGATAGGGGCTGGGCAGCGCATAGGCGAGCTCAGTCTTGAGATAGGTCTCGATCAGCTGCGCCGAGCTGGCGCCGAGCGTCATCGAGGGATCGTCGAAGGGGGGGCGGAGCTTGGATTCGGCGATCGCCCGGGTTGCTCGGCCGTCTAGCTGGCCGGTGCGGAGGCCCTTGGCGGCCAGCAGGTTCAGCATGAAGTCGTAATTGTCGAGCCGCAGGTTCTTCTCTTCGAGGAGCGAAACCGGCAGGCCGGTGAGGGCTGCCATTCGCTCGGAAACTTGCCGGCGGGCCTCAGGGGAGAGATTCGAACCCTTGAGGAGGGCCAGTGCATAATCGCCCTGCGCGAAGGCCAGAGCCTCCGCATAAAACTGCTCGACGCTGCGCCCGCCGCGATCGATCGCCTGGTGATACCAGGCCACCGCAGCCAGGGTCGGCAGCTTGACCACGTCCGAGATCACCGGCCCGTCGCTGTCGCCGATCGCCAGCGAGAGCAACGCGACACCATCAGGCAGCGCCTTCTTCGCCTTGCTGGTCTCGTTCAACACCGCAAGCGCCCGCGAGGTTCCATAGCTTTCACCGACCAGCACCACCGGCGAACCCGTGCGCCCGTTCGCCGCCAGCCAGCGCTCGATCATCAACGCCACCCCACGCGCATCGCCGCCGACGCCCCAATAGCCCGAAGCATCCTTGTCCTTGAGCGGCATGCTCGCGCCCGTCCCCACCGGATCGATGAACACCAGGTCGGCGGCGTCGAGCAGGCTGAAGCGATTGTCCTCGAGATGCGCCGCATCGCCCTTGCCCACGATCCGGCGCGGGCCGAGCGCCTGCATGTGCAGCGGCAAGGACGAGGCGCCCGGGCCGCCGTTGAACACGAACAGCACCGGCCGCTTCGTCGCATCGCCCTTCACCTCGGCGAGATAGCCATAGCTGACCGCCACCGCGACCGGCGTGCCGTCCGCCCCCGGCATCGGCAGCTCGGTGACGACGGCGCGATAGGCGAGCTTCTTGCCGCCGATCATCGCGACATGCTGCGTCGTCACCACCCGATCGCTGGCGGCATCGCGCGGGACCATCGGCTCCATCGCGCGCATGAAGGCCGGCGGCATCGGCGCATTGCCGTCCTGCGCATGAACGGCAACGGGGCTGACGGCAGCGAGCAGCAGGGCGACAGACAAAGCACGGCGCATCAGGGGGCCTTTCAGGAAATGCGGGGAAGCGCGGCGAGCAGCCGCTCGATATCGTCCAGGTCGTTGAAGACGGACGGGCAGACGCGGAAACGGTTGCGCGACAGAGTGATCTGCACCTTCGCCGCCTTCAGCGGATCGGAGAGCTTGGCGTAGGCGCCCTCGAGTGCGCAGGTGAGCAGCGGCGTGCGGCTGCCGGTCGGGGTGACGATCGTGTAGCCGCGATCGGCCAGCCCCTTGCGCAGCCGCGCCATCAGCGGCTGGCGATGCGCGGCGATGCGATCGACGCCGAGCTTGAGGATATAGTCGAGCGACCAGTCGAGCTGCGCGACCACGGTGTGCGAATGGGTGCCGCCGGCGAACAGCCCCTCCATGTCCGGACGGGGCGCGACATCGGCGATCGTCTCGCCCGGCGGATCGAAGGGATAGACGTGCGGCGCGAACTTCGCGAGCTGGTAATAGCCATAGCGGGTGCGCTTGAGCCGGTCGTGCAGGTCGGCGCGGGCATAGAGGAAGCCCAGCCCGAAATCGCCCATCAGCCATTTGTAGCTGGCGGTCGCGGCGAAATCGACATTGGTGGCGCGCACGTCGATTGGGATCGTGCCGGCGGCATGGATGATATCGGCATAGACCAGCGCGCCGCGGGCATGGGCGATCTCGCACACACGCTTCAGGTCATGCTCGAAGCCATTGTACGTCGACACCAGCGACAGTGCGACCAGCCGCGTGCCCGGGGTGATCGCCTTTTCCATTGCCTCGACCGAGATGCGATTGTCGATGGGCTTCACCCAGGCGACATCGACGCCCTGCTTCGCCAACTCCTGATAGAGGTAGAAGGAACCGAAGAAGTGCAGCGTGTCGGTGACGATCCGCCCGCCGGCGCGCGGGAAATCAAGCGCATCGATGACGAGCTGCTCGCCCGCCGTGGTGCTCTGGACGAAGGCGATCTCCTCGGGCGCGGCGTTGATCAGTTTGGCGAAGCTCGCCTTGACCCGGGTTTCGACCGCATCGGTGGGATAATGGCCATCGGTGGTGGCGCGCTGATCGAGATAGGCGCGCACCGCGTCGCGGGCGCCGAGCGGGATCGGGTGCATCGTCCCCGAATCCAGATAGGGCCCGGGCATCGGCGCAAAGCTCGCCTTGTCGGGCAGCGGCGTGGAGGCCCCTGCAGCGGACGCAGCCTGCACGACCAGCGGCGCGGCGCCCGCCCCTGCCAGGATTTCGCGCCGTGTGACGCCCGATCGCATGCCCCGCCTTCCCCTGTTCGAATTGCCGATCAGCTTAGCGCCGGTTGCGCGAATAGTTTTTGCCGATTTTCACGGGCTATCACAGCGAAGCCGATCCCGTGCCTCCCCGCAAACTCGCCATGTTGCGCATAAAAATTCCCCACGAGCCCGGATAGGATGGATCGAACCTCTCTTCGTCATCCTCGCGAAGGCGGGGATCCATTCTGGCTGGCTGCGATGTGCCTCACTGCGTTCAGCGACTATGGATCCCCGCCTTCGCGGGGATGACGGAGGAAGAGAGGGATGCCGTGGGTTCGGCAAAGGGAGTAAAGCCGATGAAGGTTCGAGCACTGACTTGCGCGATGCTGCTGGCCGGTGGATCGCTGTTGCCGATCGCGGCGAGCGCCAGGACCTGCACCGGCGACGCGGTGGAGACGCAGCACAGCGCCCGGATCGGCGGCAAGACGCTGCGCTACATCGCCTGTGCCGGCACGCTGCCGGTGCGCAACCTGCGCGGCGAAGTGCGCGGGCGGATCTTCTACACCGCCTATCTGGTGCCCGGCGGCAAGCCGCGCCCGCTCGCCTTTGTGTGGAATGGCGGCCCCGGCGCGGATTCGCGCACGCTCCAGTTCCACGCGGTCGGCCCGCGCATCCTCAAGCAGGGCAAGCTGGTGGACAATGAAGCGAGCCCGCTCGGGGTGAGCGATCTCGTGTTCGTCGACCCGGTGGGCACCGGGTTCAGCAACGCCGACGATCCCGCCCATGCCGCCGACTTCTACGGCACCAATGCCGATATCGCCTCGGTCGCCGGCTTCGTCACCGATTTCCGTACCGCATATCGCCGCACCGGTTCGGCGCTCTACCTCGCCGGCGAGAGCTTCGGGACGTGGCGCGCCGCCGGGGTGGCCGAGCGGCTGATCGACGCCAAGGTGCCGGTGGCCGGCATCGCGCTGATCTCCGGCGGCATCCCGCTGGGCGACCTGCCCGACCGCAACCGGCTGCGCGCGCTGTCGCTGGTCAACCGCACCGCCACCGCGCATGCGCTGGGCAAGCTGGCGCCCGAGCTACAGGCCGACCAGCCGCGCGCGCTGGCCGAAGCGCGAAGCTGGGCCGAGAAGGTCTATGCCCCTGCCCTGGCGGCGCCCGATGCACTCTCCGCCGAGGACCGCGCCCGGGTGATCGCCGCGCTTGCCCGCTTCCAGGGGCTCGATCCCGCGACGATCGACGCCAAGACTCTGTGGGTCTCGCCGCGCGCCTTCCGCACCGGGCTGATCGCGGGCGACACGCTGGGCCTGTTCGACATGCGCAAGACCGGAGCGCCCGAGGACGAGAGCGCCGATGGCCGGACCGTGCTCGACTATTATCGCACCGCGCTGAACTATCGCACCGGCAGCTATGCCGGGATCGATGCGCCGGAAAGCGATGCCGGCAGCCAGTGGCAATATGACCAGGCGCCGATCACTCCGGACTCGCTCGCCCGCGCCCGTGCCGGCGAAGGGCCGCCCAGTCCTTCGCAGCCCTGGACGCTGCGCGCGATGGAGAAGGCCCCGCGCCTGCGCGCCTGGGTGGCGACCGGCCTGTATGACTCGCTGAACAGCTGCGCCGGCAACGAAGCGGTGGCGGCGGGACTGCCCCGGGCCGTCTCCGCCCGCTTCACCCTGCGCTGCTATGCCGGCGGGCACATGATGTATGAGGATCCGCGCGAGACGCTGCGTTTCGGCAAGGATCTCGCAGCCTTCCTGCGACCCTGAGCATAAATCTTGCGCTCACCCGCCCAGACATTGCGAATTTGTTTCATATTTTTCGCTCCCGGGCGTGGCTTCGGCAAAAAATTCCGCGCCGCCCGCCTATTCTGATGCGGATCCGGGAAAGAGCCGCACAGGCCACCGGAACGCATTTCAGGGAGCAAGGGGTAGCATGACAAACACACATACCCGCATCGCGCGCCGGCTGATGGCATCGACGGCGCTGTTCACCGCCATGGCCGCGATGCCGGCACTGGCACAGCAGGCCGCGCCGCAGGACACTGGCGCAAGCGAAGCCGGCGAGCCGATCATCGTCACCGGTTCGCGCATCCGCCGCCCGGAATCGGACAATGCCGCGCCGGTCTCCGTGATCGGCCAGCAGGCAGTGATCGATCGCGGCTATACCAGCGCCGCCGACGCACTGAACGACCTGCCCTCCAACGTTCCGGTGCTCAACCAGGCGGACGGATCGGGCGAGGCCAGCGGATCGGGCATCCAAGCGCCGAACCTGTTCGGCCTGGGTGCCGGGCGCACGCTGACCCTGGTCAATGGCCGCCGCATGGTCACCAGCAGCTCGGGCATCGGCGATCCCGGCGGCGTGGGTGACGCACAGGTCGATTCCAACATCATCCCGCTCGGCCTGCTCGAGCGCGTCGAAGTCTATCAGGGCGGCGGCGCCGCCGTGTACGGCTCGGACGCGATCGCGGGCGTGGTCAACTATATCCTCAAGAGCGACTTCACCGGGCTGGTGCTCGACGGGCAGACCGGCATCTCGGGCCGCGGCGATTACGCCACCTACAGCCTGCGCGGCACCGCCGGAACCAACTTCGCCGGCGGCCGCGGCAATGTCGCGATCGATGTGGGCTGGTCCAAGTCGCCGATCCTGCGCTTCTCGGATCGCCCGCTGTCCAATCTCGGCCGCCTGACCGTGAGCAACTCGGCCGATACCGGCCCGAGCGACGGCATCCCTTCGGTGAAGGAGATCTTCAACGCCGCCTTCTGGCCGTTCAACGGCAATGGCGTGATCTTCACCCGCCCGGCGCCGCCGCCCAACTTCCTGGCGCGCAACGCCAGCGGCAGCGCGCTGCAGTTCGATTCCGCGGGCAATGTCGTCGCCTACAACACCGGCACGATCCAGGGCATTCCCTTCGCCTCGGGCGGCGACGGCTTCGCCTATCAGGAACTGGCCGGCCTGCGCACCGGCGTGGAGCGCTACACCGCCAACCTGATCGGCCATTACGACCTGACCGATCGCATGAAGATCTCGACCGAGCTGCTGTTCGCACGCACCACCGGCAGCGAGATCCCGCAGGGCAACAGCCGCACCACGCTGAACGCCGGCACCTATGCCGGGCCGATCGCCTTCACCATCAACAACGGCTTCCTGACCGCCCAGGCCAAGGCGGCGCTGAGCGCGATCTCGCCGACCTTCGCCGCCGGCGCGCCGCTGTACCTGTCCAAGTATTTCTACGACCTGGTGCCGGACGCCACCCGCACCACCACCACCGACACCTATCGCGCGCTCGTCACGCTCGACGGCGACTTCGATATCGGGGCGCGCAACTTCTACTGGTCGGTCTCGGGCAGCTATGGCCGGGTCGAGGGCAAGCAGCGCACCTGGGAAGTGATCAACAGCCGCTACAACAACGCGATCAACGCGGTGCTGAGCGGCGGCAAGGTGGTCTGCGCGATCAATGCCGATGCCATCACGACCAACGACGATGCGAGCTGCGCCCCGATCAATCCGTTCGGCCGCGGCAATGTGAGCCAGGCGGCGCGCGACTATGTGAGCACCCGTGCGGGCATGGACTGGACCAACGAGCAGGTCGACCTGCTCGCGACGCTGGGCGGCTCGCTGTTCAGCCTGCCGATGGGCGATGTCGCGTTCAGCACCGCCTATGAGCATCGCGACGAGAAGGCGCGCTTCTCGCCGCTCGCCGCCAATTTGCAGGGAACCTTCGGCGACGGATCGACCCAGGTCGCCCAGTCCGGCGGCTACAATACCGACGAGCTTTCGGCCGAGCTTTCGATCCCGCTGATCGGCAAGGGCTTCACCCTGCCGCTGGTCAAGGCGCTCGAGCTGAAGGGCGCGTTCCGCTATGTCGACAACTCGCTCGCCGGCAGCGAGAATGTGTGGGACGTCGGGCTGCGCTGGGAAGTGACCGGCGGGCTGACCCTGCGCGGCTCGCGCAGCCGAAACTTCCGCGCGCCGACGCTGACCCAGCTGCTCGCGCCGACCTCGAGCGGGCTCGGCTCGGTGGGCTTCGATCCCTGCGATGCCGACCGGATCAACAGCGGGCCCAATCCGGCGGCGCGCCGGGCCAACTGCCTGGCGCTGTTCGCCGCCAACCCCGGCTATGGCGTCGATCCCGACGGCACCGGCGCGGGGCTGAGCGCCGCCCAGCGGCTCGCCCGCTTCCAGGATCCGGCCGAGAATTTCAGCATCGCGACGATCACCAGCGGCGGCAATACCGGCCTGCGCAACGAGATCTCGGACACGCTGACCTATGGCTTCGTGTTCCAGCCGCGCTTCGTGCCCGGGCTGACGATCAGCGCGGACCGCGTCCAGATCGACCTGAAGGACGGCCTGTCGCCCTTCACGACCGAGGATTTCATGGCGGCCTGCTATGACGAAGCGAGCCCGGACGCGGCGGTGTGCAGCGCCTTCTCGCGCATCGCCAATCCGAGCGCGACGGCGATCGGCGGCTCGGTGCTGACCGGCACCACCACCACCTTCAACGCCGGCGTGATCAAGTATCGCGGCGAGACCTACATGATCGACTATCGCTTCGCGCTGGCCGATGTGTTCGGCGGCGGCGATATCGGCAAGCTCGGGCTGCGCGCGGTGGCGACGCACAATGCGCTGCTGACGCGGTCGGTGACCGGCACGACCTTCACGCGGACCGACGACACCTATCTCAGCCCGAAATGGGTGGGGCAGTTCAACGCGGTCTATGAGAATGGGCCGTTCCGGCTGACCTATCAGCTCGACTATCGCGGGCGCACCCGCTCGGCGGCGAACGCGACGATCGAGACGACGCCGACGCCGATGCTGGATGCGAACGTGGTGCACAGCATCTCGACGCAGTATGATCTCGGCAATTTCGCGCTGCGGGCAGGCGTCGACAACTTCACCGACAAGGCACCGTCCTACCCGCAGATCGCCTATGGCGACATTCTCGGGCGGCGCTTCTTCGTCGGCGCTACCATCAAGCTCAAGTGATCCCTCGGCCGCCCGGCACAATGCCGGGCGGCACCCCACAGGCTTGACCCCAGGCACGGACGGAAAACGAACCAGAACATGAACCGGCCGGAATTTACCGACCTTTCCCCCGCGGCCCTGGGCGAAGCGGATATCCCTGGCGCCGGGGCGCCGGTTGGGGAATCCTATTCGCATTGGGTGCGCCGGGTGATCCGCGCCGTCCGTTCGGAGCGCAATTTGCTGGTGAGCCTGTTCGACAGTTCCGTGCCGGAACCCTTCGACCTGCTGCGCCAGATCATCCTCGAAGGATTCTCGGAACCGATCACCTCGCGCTACACCAGCGCCTTCGCCAGCGGGAATCCCTATGTGGTGGAGCAACTCGCCCACCGCTACCAGGTGCCGGCGGAGCAGGTGCTGTGCACGACCGGCGCGACCGGCGCGCTGTCGCTGATCTACCGCGCGATGCTGGCGCCGGGCGACCGGGTGCTGGTGGAAAACCCCGGCTTCGACCTGTTCCACAAGATCGCCGAGACCCACGGCTTCGGCGTCGACCGCTTCGAGCGGCGCGGGGACCGGTTCACGATCGACCCCGACGAGCTCGCCGCGCGGATCGGCCCGCGGACCAGGCTGATCGTGCTGTCCGACCTGCACAACCCCTCCGGCATGGCGCTGGACCGCGAGACCCTCATCGCGATCGGCAATATCGCCGAGGCGCGGGGGATCAGCGTGATCGTCGACGAGGTCTATGGCGACTATGTCGACGCGGCGCTGCGCCCGCTGCCCGCCGCCAGCCTGTCGCCCGCACTCATCAGCGTGAGCAGCCTCACCAAGTCGCACGGCCTCAGTACCCTGCGCTGCGGCTGGATCGTCGGCGAGCCCGGCCGGATGGCGCGGATCCGCGCGCTGGCCGAGGAGATCGACTTCGGCGTCTCCAACCTCGCCCACGCCTTCGCCGCCCTGGTGCTCGAGCAGCCCAAGATGTTCGATGGCTATCGCAGCCGGATCATGTCGCGCGCGCGGCCGATCATCGAATCCTATCACCGCCACTGGCTCGAAGAGGGGCTGTTCGAAGGCGCTCTGCCCGATTTCGGCTGCATCGCCTTCCCCCGGCTGGTCGGCATCGAGGACAGCATCGCCTTTTCCGAATGGCTGGCGGACCGCTGCGGCGTGATCGTAGCACCCGGCGAGTATTTCGGCGCGCCTGGGCATATCCGCATCGGCTTCGCCCGGGCACCGGCGGAAGTGGACTATGGCCTGCAGGCCCTGACCGAAGGCCTGATCCGCTATCGGGAACAACAGGGAGGATGAGCATGCGGGGGAATATCAGGCGGCTGCTGGCCGGAACCGCGCTTGCCGCCGCCCTGCTGAGCGGCAACGCCGCGCTGGCACAGGTCCAGGCCCGCAGCGAGCAGGCGGTGAAGGTCGCCGGGAAGACCGTGAAGGTCGAGGCCGAGGTCGGGCTGGTGCCCGTCGCCAGCAAGCCGGGCAAGCAGGACGCGACCGCCGGATACATCTCCTATACCGGCCCGGCGCGCGCCGATCGGCCGGTGATCTTCATCTTCAACGGCGGCCCGGGCGCCGCCTCGGCCTATCTCAACATGGGCGCGCTCGGCCCGATGCGCGCGCAGGTGCCGCAGGACCCGGCCGCGCCGCTGCCCGCCGACGCCAGTGTCTCGGCCAATCCTGCGACCCTGCTCGACCTTGCCGATCTCGTCTTCCTCGATCCGCCCGGCACCGGCTTCTCGAGCTTCGCCGAGGATGCCGATCGCGGCACCTACCAGTCGGTGAAGGGCGATGCCGATGCGGTGGCGCAGCTCGCTTTGGCCTGGCTGGCCGCGCACGGCCGCACCGGCGCGCCGCTCTACATATTGGGCGAGAGCTATGGAACGATCCGCGCCGCCGCGATGGTCGAGGCGCTGCGCCTGCGCGACCCCGCGCTGCAGGTGCGCGGCGTGCTGCTGCTCGGCCAGGCGCTCAACATGATCGAGACGTCGCAGCGCCCGGATAACGTCATCACCTATCCGATCTCGCTGCCGACGCTCGCCGCCATCGCCTGCTACCACCACAAGCGCCCCGCCGCCTGCGATCCCGCTGCGAGCGCCGCCGAGGCGACCGCGTTCGGACCTGTCTATCTCAACGCGCTGTTCCGCGGCGCGGCGCTCGACACCGCCACCCGCGTCGAGATCGCGACCAAGCTCGAAGACCTGACCGGCATCCCGCGCGCCTATTATCTGGCGCACGACCTGCGCATCTCGAAGGAGCAGTTCCGCACCGAGCTGCTGCGCGCCGAGGGCAAGGTGCTCGGCCGCTACGACGCGCGCTACACCGCGCCGCGCCCCGCCAATGCCGGCGAGATCGTCGGCCCCGATGCTTTCTCGGCAGTCTCCGACCTGTACGGCAAGGCGGTGCTGGGCGAGCTCAAGCGGATCGGCGTCGCCGACCCCTCGGCCTACAAGGTGATCGCGCGCTTCCCCGGTGACTGGGCCTATGGCGCCGGCGATTCCCCGTTCAACGACTGGCCGTTCATGGCGCAGCTCGAGAAGAACATGGCCGATAACCCCAGGATGCGCCTGTTCGTCGGTACCGGGCTGTTCGACCTGACCACCACCGTGGGCGCCGCCGATTATCTGTTCGCCCAGTCCGCGCTTCCCGCCGAGCACTACCGGAACGCGCGCTATCCCGCCGGCCATGTCGCCTATTCGGACGATGCGAGCTGGCAGAAGCTGGTCGCCGATATCCGCGCTTTCCTGATCGCAGGCGCCGCGCAGTGAGCGAGGGCGCGGGCGACGAGAAGCTGGCCAAGGGCATCGACCTTGGCGGCGTGATCGCGATGGGGCTGGGGACGGCGGTAGGCGTCTCGATCTTCTCGGCTATCGCCCCGGCCGCCGCGATCGCGGGACCGGCAATGCTGCTCTCGGCATTGATCGCCGCGCTGCCGATGTACCTGATCGCAGTCAGCTACGCCTTTCTCGGCTCGGCGCTGCCGGTGTCGGGCGCGTCCTTCGCCTGGCCTGCCCGCTTCCTGAGCCCGAACTGGGGCTTCTTCATCGCCTGGGCCCGGATCATCGCGAACATGGGGGCGATGGTGGTGCTGTCGCTGGTGCTGGTCCGCTACGCTTCGATGCTGGTGCCGCTGCCGGTGAAGCCGACCATGTTCCTGGCGCTGCTGCTGGCGCTGCTGCTCAACCTGTTCGGCGTCCATATCGCCACCCGCGCGCAGAAGATCCTGCTGACCGGCATGCTGATCCTGTTCGCGATCTTCGTGGCCTGGGGCGGCGCGACGGCGGTGAATTTCGACCATTTCGAGCCGATGTTCCCTGAGGGCTGGCAGGGGATGATCGCGGCAACCCCGCTGCTGATGGGGTTGTTCTTCGGCATCGAGGCAGCGACCGAAGCGGGCGCCGAAGTCGCCAACAGCCGGCGGACCATTCCGCTGGGCATCGCGCTGTCGATCGGATCGGCCACCCTGCTCTACCTCGCGGTCGGCTTCGTCGCGCTGGGCGTGCTCGGCGCACCGGCGCTGGGCGCGAGCCAGGCGCCGATCCTCGACGCCGCAAAGCAGTTCATGGGCCCGGTGGCGACGCCGCTGATCGTGCTCGCCGCGGTGCTTTCGATCGGCAAGTCGCTCAACGCGATGTTCGCGATGTTCAGCCGCAGCCTCTACGCGATGGGCACCGCCGGCATGCTCCCGGCCGCCTTTGCCCGGGTCCATCCGCGCTGGAAGACGCCCTATGTCGCGCTGATCGCCGTGTTCGCGATCGGCTGTGTCGGGCTGTTCCTGCCGATGGAGCTGACCTTCCTGTTCCTGGCGGTCAACATCCCCAACCTGCTCAAATATGCCAGCATCTGCCTGTCCGCCGCGCGCGTGACCGAGCGCCATCCCGAGCTGTACGCGGCCGCCGCGTTCAAGCTGGCCCCGGGCCCGATGCGGCTGGTTTCCTATGCGGGCACGCTCTGTGCGCTGGCGCTGATCCTGGTCGGCTTCGAAGCGGACTGGCGGCCCTATGCGCTGCTGAGCGGCTGGCTGGTGGTTGGGGTGGTGTTCCGCCTGGTCATGACGCGCGGGCGGCGCCCTGCCGCCCACCAGGACGTGGGCCCGTAAAGCGGACCGGTCGCTCACGCCCGGATATCGAGCGCTTGTGACGCCTTTCGTTCGCTGGCAGGATCGATTGGCGGGCTTGGGACCAGGGGGCAGGCAAGATGAAATTGGGGACGATGAGTGCGGTCTCGGCATCGTTTGTGGCCCTGCTTTCTGCGTCGCAGGCGCGCGCCGATGACTTCGTGGTGCTGAACTCGCCGGGGTATCGCACGGTGGTGGTTGCCGATCTCAACACGCTGAAACGCAGCGGCGATGAGCTCCGCGTCGGCATTTTCGTCTTCCCGCGGACCGGTTCCGGCGCGGACATGCTGCAGGCCGCTGCCGTGATGCGGTGCGGCAAGAACATCATGAATTCCGATCGCACCGCCTATTACGACGTGACGATCGCACAAGGGCGCCTCGACGGCCTCCGGTTGATCCGCGAAGAGGTTAGCAATTTCGACGGCAACACCGGCACGCAATATGGGCTAGACAACAGCGTCTACGCGGCGCTCCTGCCGCTTTGCAGCGGCACGCCGACAAGCGCCCGGCGCGAGAAGGGCGACGAGAACGGCATCGTCGGGAAGCTGGCACCCGAATTCGTGCCTTAACCCGGTGCGCCAGCGGCGAGATTGCCGTCATTGTGCCGTTCGGGCCGGGAGTGGACCGTTAGCTGCCAATCCGCTTTTGGACTCCACCACGCCATAGCTGCCGTCGGTGCGAGACTTCTTCGAACGGCAGCTCACGCCCCAAAGTCGATCGTTCGAGCTGGAGCTGAACAGGGTCAAAAGCAGTCGCTTATGACGTTCAGGTCTTACATCGCACGGAAGTCTTGGTGTGGCCCCCTTTTCTAGGGGGACGCGTGTGAACAACACTCCATGCCCCATCCGCTCGCACAAAGTCAGCGACACAAGCCAAGGTATCCGGAGCCGTCTCATTCATTACCCTGACCGCACCGCCGTCACGATACAGGACAAACGAGCACCGCTGACCAGAGCGACTCTTCGCGCATGCCAGCGCCTGGATGTGGAGGTTCGGAGCGGTGTCACTTCCCGCCTGATACCAAAGCGAGGCCAGGCGAGCGCCGTTACCGATCATCGCATTCCTCTGCAGATCCATCCAAATAGCCGATTGGAGTTGGCCCTTCAGCGGCTCCGGTGGCGCTTCGAAGGTCTGCAATGCAGCGATGAGAACGACAGCGAGTATTTCCAAAGGTAACATGCGATCTGTCCGCTATCCAAGTCGTGCCTATGGAGCGGACAGGCAGCTCCCACCCAGCCTCTGCCATGGAAAGATCGTCATCGCCTGCCTCCCGCCGTCGGCCCGGCCTTGTGCCGGGGTCCACGGTGCCGCACGCGCTGAACCGGAACTCTCGAATTCTGCCCTCGCCGCTGGTGGACCCCGGCACAAGGCCGGGGTGACGAGGTTTTGGACCTTCGGCCCACCCTGGAACCGCGAGAAGATCTCCTCGCCCCGCGTGCACCAGCGCACACACAAAAATGCCGCCCTTAGCAGAGCTAGGGGCGGCTAGTGTGGGATGCCAGACTTGGAGACACCGGCATCGCAAAGGGACTTGGGAAGGGTGGGCGCGGCGAGAACGCCGCCGCGCCCGGGGCACACTTACATGCGGAACGAAGCGCTCAGCGAGTAGACGCGACCGTTCTTGTAGACCGAAGTCGGGAACTTCGGATCCGAGCTGTACTGGTAATAGGTCTCGTCGAGCAGGTTCGACGCCGAGGCGCTGACCTGGAGCTTGTCGGTGAGGTTGTACGAGATCGACGCGTCGAGCTGGCTGTAGCCGTCGGTGTAGTCCTGCGACTGCTGGCGGCCGAAGCGATAGAAATACTTCGAGCGACGGTTGAAGCTGACACGCGCCTGGAACGGGCCCTTTTCGAAATAGGGCACGAGCGTGAAGGTGTCGCGCGAGAGGAACGGCAGGCCGGTGGGCGAGCCGGTATCGGCGTCGGTGAAGGTGTAGTTGGACTGGATGCCGAAGCCCCAGAACAAATTGGCGTTGGCCGTCAGCGAGAAGCCGGTGACCTTCGCCTTGCCGCCGTTCACCGGGCGCGAGATCGAGTATTCCAGCGTGCGGCCGGTCACCGTGTTGGTGAGGCTGACGCCGTCCTGCACCGCGTTGCCGATATAGTTCGACACGTCGCGGTAGAAGACTTCACCCGAGATGTAGCTCGCCGGGGCGAAATACCATTCGGCGGAGAGGCCGAAATTGGTAGCCGCATAGGGCTTCAGATCGGGATTGCCGCCGCTGCCCGAGCGGGTGGTGTCGTCGAGCGAGAGTGACCCTGCGAGATCCGAGTAGCGCGCACGCGCCATCACCTTCGCCGCCGAGGCACGCAGCACCACATTCTCGCCCGCCTGGAAGATCAGGTTCGCGGCCGGCAGGAAGCGGTTGTCGTCGGTGTTCACCTGGGTCGGTGCGAATACGCCGCCGCTCTGCACGTAGAATTGCGACTGGTCGCGGGTGAAGACATAGCGACCGCCGATGTTACCGCGGAAACGGCCGGCCTCGAAATTGGCCTGCAGATAGCCCGAGACGATCGTTTCCTTGACGTGGAAATACTGGTCCTTCGAGAGGCCGCGGCTCACACTGATATTGCCGTACTTCTCCAGCGTCGCGCGGATCGCATCGGCATCGAGCGTGGCATAGGGCGTGCCGTTGCCGCTGACACCCAGGCCATCATACAGATTGCTGTCGAGGACATAGGGGTTGAGATCGGCGAGCGTGAAGTTCTGGTTGGTGAACGTCGCGCCGCCAACGGTGGTGTTGCTGTTGGTGTGGCTGGCGAAGCGCGCACCGAACAGGATCTCGGTGATCGGGCCGAGATTGACCTTGCGGCTGACGTCCGCCTGGCCGAACAGCTCGTTGTCGCGGGTCTTTTCGGCGTAGGTGATGCCACCGATCTGGCGCCCGAAGAACGGGTTGCCGCCATTGGCCGCGCGCACCGCCGCCTCGCTCTGGTTCTCGCCGCCGAGCGCCGTGTAGTTGCTCAGCCAGCGCGAAGCGTCGCTCGCCGGATACTGCCAGTTGACATAGGTGTCCTGGCCGTTGGTGCCCGAGGTGAAGCCCTGCTTGGTGCGGAAATCGAGGAGATATTCCGGATCCTTGCCGCCCGAGGCGCGGGTGCCGCCGAAGTTGCCGGTGACGACCCAGTCGCCCGGCTTCCAGTCGAACATCAAGGTGAGCGAGTCGTTCTTGACGCGGGTGCGACGGAAGTTGGTGTCGAGCTGGCCGGTGGCGCCATTGCCGCTGGTGATGCCAGCGAAGGTCGCCGAGGTGACCATGCCGTCGGCATAGGTCGCGCTCTGGAGGAGCGAGCCCTCATAGCCATAGGTATATTCGGAGTTCGACAGGTTGTCGTAATTGCCGCGGATGACCAACGCGGTGCCGGTGAGCGTGAGGTTGTCGGCCGGCCGAACCTGGATCGCACCGGAGAAGCCGATGCGCTCGCGCTCCTGCTTGAAGAATTCGCGAGCGAGGAACGAGGCGACGCGCGCCTTGCTGAACTCGGCGATCATCGCGGCGTTGGGCAGCTGGCCGTTCAGCGTCGGACCGCTGGTGACGCGGCCGTCCGCGCCGTAGATGATGTTGCCGTTGGCGTCCTTCGGATAGCGATCGAGCAGCGCATCACCGGTACGATACCAATAGACCGCCGAGCCGGCGCGGCTGAGCTGCTCCTTGTCGTAGTTGACCGCGCCGAGGAAGCCGATCGTCTCGTCTTCATTGTGCCAGCTGTACAGCGCCGAGCCGCGGAAGCTGCCGCGCTTGGCACGGCTGTTATACTCGCCGCCGCCGGTCAGCGCGACGGTGTTGGGCTTCAGGTCGAGCGGCTTGCGGGTGACGATGTCGACGCTCGCGCCGATCGCGCCTTCCTGGAGGCGTGCCTCGGGGGTCTTGTAGACCACTGCCTGGCTGATGATCGTGGGCGAGAGCAGCGAGTAGTTGAACGAACGGCTCGAGCGATCCGAAGGGTTGCCGCCCCAGTCGGCCGAGGCGACCGAGTGGCCGTCGATGGTCAGGCGGTTCAGCGCGGGCTCGACACCGGCGATCGAGAGCTGCTCGCCCTCGCCGAACTGGTGGTCGACCGTGACGCCCGGCAGGCGCGACAGCGATTCCGCGACGTTGCTGTCAGCGAGCTTGCCGACATCCTCGGCGCTGATCACGTCGACGATCGAATTGGCGCGCTTCTTGGTCTCGATCGCGTCCTGAAGGCTCTTGCGGATGCCGGTGACGACGATCTCGCCGTCGTCGCGCGAAGGAACGGAATCCTGCGCATAGGCCGGAACCGCGGCGCAGGTAAGCGCCGTACCGACCAGGAACTTAAGCCGTAGATTCATTCGTTTAACCCCCCTCGCTTGCATCGCAGGACTGGCACCGCCAGCCCGGCATTTCCTGCGGATACAGAATTGTTCTGCAGCGCCTCTCCCGACCGGTTCTGCGAATCCGAGCTTCGGGGCGCCTAGGGACCAGTGTGTAACCACGAACGAACCAATCACGCAACGGTTTTTTGGAAACTAATTTTGCATATGAAAATGAAACGTGGCATTTGTCAGATTGATCTTGATGTTACGCCTGAAAACCAGAGCCGGATGAGGGGGCAGAATGGACGATCGAGGCTTGGGCGCGGCGCGACCGTGCGGGCAGCGGAGAGGCCATGCCGAGGATGCAATTGGTCTCGTCGACACGCGAGTCGCGGCATGAGCGCGAGCATTCCGCTGCTCGGCCCGCAACCGCGCGCGGTGCTTGCCCCGGCGGCGGCGTACGCCGGGTCCTCGCTGGGCATGCTGGTGCTGCGGGATCGCAAGCCGCTCTACGCCCAGTTCGCCCGGCTGCTGCGCACGGCGATCGCCGAGGGGCGGCTCAAACCCGGTGCGACGCTGCCGCCGGAACGCGACCTTGCCGCCGAATATGGCCTTTCACGGATCACCATCCGCAAGGCGATCGCGGAGCTGGCCGAGGACGGGCTGCTCACCCGGCGGCAGGGCGCCGGTACCACGGTCACCCGGCGGATCGAGCAGGATTTCTCGCGGATCAGCTCCTTTTCCGAGGAAGTGGCGGCGCGGCGGCAGCTGGCGCGCAGCAGCTGGATCCTGCGCGCGGAGGGGACGGTCACGCCGGCCGAGGCGATGCACCTCAACCTGTCGCCCGGCGAGCCGGTGCTGCGCTTCCACCGCATCCGCATCGCCGACGACGCCCCGATGGCGCTCGAATTCTCGACGGTGCCCCGCTTCTGCCTGGGCGGGATCCATGAGGTCTCGGGATCGCTCTACGCGGCACTGGCCCGCACCGATCACCGGCCGGTCCGCGCGCTGCAGCGCCTGCGCGCGGTGCCCTTCACCGAGTCCCAGGCCCGGCTGCTCGATGTCGATGCGGGCACGCCGGGGCTGCTGATCGAGCGGTGCGGCTTCCTCGGCGACGGGCGGCCGGTAGAATATACCCAGTCCTATTATCGCGGTGACGCCTATGACTTCGTCGCGGAACTGACGGATCTCCAGTCAGTGCCGGCATGACAAGCCGGTTTTGCTGCGCTAGCGTCGCCTGATGCCCCCAAAGCCCGCATCGCAGAACAAGCCGGCCAAGAAGCAGGCGAAGCCGGACGACAAGTCCGCCGCGCCCAACTACAGCGCGCCCGCCCTGGAGAAGGGCATCGACGTGATCGAGCTGCTCGGCAACGAGCCGTTCGGCTTGACCATCACCGAGATCGCGCAGCGGCTGGGCCGCTCGGTGAGCGAGCTCTTCCGCGTGGTGGTCGCGCTGGATCGCCGGGGATGGCTGCACAAGGATGCGACGAACGACCGCTACCGGGTGACCTACAAGCTGCTCGAGCTCGCGCACCGCGCGACGCCGGCGCAGGAGCTCACCTATGTCGCGGCGGCGCGCATGCACGCCCTGGCCGCGGAAACGATGCAATCCTGCCACCTCGCCGTCGTCAATGGCGACCGCGGCCTGATCGTCGCGCGCCAGGAGAGTTCCGGCCCCACCGGCTTCGCCGTTCGGCTGGGTACCGAGATCGTGCTGGAGACCAGCTGCTCGGGGCATGTGCTGCTGGCGTTCATGGACGAGGCCCGCCGGCTGGAAGTGCTGGGCGCGCCCCCTTCCCGCCAGCTCGCCGAGCGCCTGGCCGAGGTGCGCGCCCAGGGTTATGAATCGATCGAGAGCTCGCGGCTGGCGGGTGTGTCCGACCTGTCCTGCCCGATCTTCGGGTTCAGCGGCCAGGTGGTGGCGGCGCTCACCATCCCGTATCTGGCGGTGATCGACGACGCACCGCACCTGTCGCTCGAAGAAACGCTCGCGCTGCTGAAGGTCGCCGCCTTCGATATTTCGACCATCCTCGGCTGGTACGACCGCGAGGAAGCACCCGTGGTCCCCACCCTTTCCGTGCCCCAGCCGAAACGTCCACGCCGAAGCCGCAAGGCCAGCTAGCGGCGCCGCCGGCGACAAGCACCTCCCCGCACCGGCCCAACCCGATCGAGCGCGCTTGATCGGAACCGAAGACATGCGCGAAATGTGTCCATCGAACCGGATCAGATTTCATCTGGAAACAATATTTCCATATACAAAATACTGTCGGCGCAATATGGAAGGCCTCGTTTAGTGCCCGACACTTGCTTCCCCTGTCACAGAGAAAAAACCGCCAATGACCGTGATCACCGGCCTGCGCGTGCTGGATATCAGATTTCCCACCAGCCTCTCGCTGGACGGCTCGGATGCGATGAATCCGGATCCGGACTATTCGGCCGCCTATGTGATCCTGGAGACCGATACGCCGGGTCTCAGCGGGCATGGCCTTACCTTCACGATCGGGCGCGGCAACGAGGTCTGCGTCGCGGCGATCGAGGCGCTCCGCCCGCTGGTCGTCGGCCAGTCGCTCGACTCGATCCGCGCCGAGCCGGCTGCCTTCTGGCGCCACATCACCGGCGACAGCCAGTTGCGCTGGATCGGCCCCGACAAGGGCGCCATCCATCTCGCCACCGGCGCGATCGTGAATGCGGTGTGGGACCTCTGGGCAAAGGCCGATGGCAAGCCCGTGTGGCGCCTGGTCGCCGAGATGTCGGCGGCCGAACTCGTCCGCGCGATCGACTTCCGCTACATCACCGATTGCATCACGCCGGAAGAGGCGCTCGCCCTGCTCGAAGCACGCGCCGCCGGCAAGGAAGAGCGGATCGCCCTGCTCCGCGCCGAAGGCTATCCCTGCTACACGACCTCGGCCGGCTGGCTCGGCTATGACGACGACAAGCTGCGCCGCCTGGCCCAGGAAGCCGTCGATGCCGGCTTCCGCCACATCAAGCTCAAGGTCGGCATCGACCTGGAGGACGACAAGCGCCGCGTCGCCATCGCGCGCGAAGTGCTGGGCCCCGATCGCACGCTGATGATCGACGCCAACCAGGTGTGGGAAGTCGGCCAGGCGATCGACTGGGTCAACGCCCTCGCCTTCGCCAAACCCTTCTTCATCGAGGAGCCGACCAGCCCCGACGACGTGCTGGGCCATGCCAGCATCCGCGCCGGCATCGCGCCGGTGAAGGTCGCGACCGGCGAGATGTGCCAGAACCGCATCCTGTTCAAGCAGTTCATCATGGGCTCGGCAATCGACGTCGTGCAGATCGACGCCTGCCGCCTGGGCGGCGTCAACGAAGTGCTGGCGGTGCTGCTGATGGCCGCGAAATACGATCTGCCCGTCTGGCCGCATGCCGGCGGCGTCGGCCTGTGCGAATATGTCCAGCATCTCGCGATGATCGACTATCTCTGCTTCGCCGGCACGCGCGAGGGCCGGGTGATCGAATATGTCGACCATCTGCACGAGCATTTCCTCGATCCCTGCGTGATCCGCTCGGCGGCCTATATGCCGCCCGAACGGCCAGGCTTCTCGATCGAGATGAAGCCGGAAACGCTGACCCGCTATCAGCACCGTCCCGGCCGCGAGCAGGCAGCCTGAATGCGCGGCGGGGCCTCTGCTCCGCCCGACAGGGACATTGCGCGTGCGATCCTGCCCAGCAGGGCCGGCGGGCGGCGCGATTGGAAACGGCCCATCCGGGCGCAGCCCGGGCCCAATGGGACATTGCCGGGCTTGCGGACCGGACCCGTTGCGCTGCAACGTCTCTTCGCCCTGCCTCACTTCGACAGGATCGGGCCGACGCCGCAATCGCTTCGCGCGAGGACAGGAAATTTCAGGGAGAGGCCGCAATCACCGGGTCGACCTATTGTTTTTTCCTATGAACTTGTATTTTAAATACGCAATTATAAAAAAGTACATCCCGCACCGCCGGGGGGAGGAAATCCGAGAATGGCCAGTCGCGCCTCCGTTGCCGCACCGCCGATCGTCGAGCGCCGCTATGTGGTCGCCTTCGCGCTCGTAACGTCGCTCTTCTTCTCCTGGGCATTGGCGGCAGCGCTCAATGACGTGCTGATCCGGCAGTTCCAGAAGGCGCTGGACCTCACCCGCACCGAAGCGAGCCTGATCCAGTTCGCCTTCTATGTCGGCTATTTCTGCGCCGCGATCCCGGCCGGCCTGCTGATCCGGCGACTGGGATACAAGAACACGATCCTGATCGGCCTGGCCTGCTATGCCGGTGGCGCCTTCCTCTTCTATCCGGCAGCAGCGGCGGAACGCTACAGCCTGTTCCTGGTCGCGCTCTACGTGATCGCGATCGGCCTCGCCTTTCTGGAGACCGCATCGAACCCCTATGTGACGATCCTCGGCGCGCCCGAGACGGCCTCCTCCCGGCTGAACCTGGCGCAGTCCTTCTACGGCGTCGGCGCGATCCTGGGCCCGATCGTCGGCGGGCTGTTCATCTTCTCCTCGAACGAGCGGACCCAGGCGCAGATCCTGGCGATGACCCCGGCCGAGCGCGCCGCCTGGCGGTCCGCCGCGGCGACCGCGGTGCAGGGCCCCTATATCGCGATCGGCCTGGTGGTCTGCCTGATCGGCCTGCTCATCGCCTTCACCCGCTTCCCGGTCATCGCGCATGCCAAGGCGAGCGAGGGCCCGCGCCGCCCGATGTTCGCGGTGCTGCGCCACCGCTGGCTGCGCGCGGCCGTCATCGCGCAATTCCTCTATGTGGGGGCACAGGTCGGCGTGTGGAGCTTCTTCATCGACTTCACCAAGTCGCAGGCCCCGCAGCTTACCGAGCGCACGACGGCGTTCCTGCTTTCGGCCAGCCTGGCGATGCTGATGATCGGCCGGTTCAGCGGTGCCTTCCTGCAGCGGCGGATCGCCCCGGCGAAGCTGCTTGCCATCTATGCCGCGGCCGGCGCGCTGCTCTGCGGCTTCGCGGCGCTGGCATCGGGCATGCCGGCGGTGGGCGCGCTCTGGCTGACCAGCTTCTTCATGTCGATCATGTTCCCGACGATCTTCGCGCTTGGCGTCGAGGGGCTGGACGAGGAGACCGAGAGCGGTTCGGCCTTCCTGATCATGGCGATCATCGGCGGCGCGGTGTTCCCCCCGCTGATGGGGATCGTTTCCGAGCGGATCGGCGGCGTACACCACATGATGCTCGTGCCGATGCTTGCCTTTGCCGGCGTGCTGGCCTTTGCCGTGCTGCGGCTTCGCGAAGGACCTGCCAAGTGACACGTGCCCTGTTCGCCCTCGACCTGAAAGACGATCCCGACCTGATCGCCGCCTATGAGGCGCGCCACGCGCCCGGCGCGGTATGGCCCCAGGTGCTGCGCGACATCCGGCAGCGCGGCTTTAGCGAAATGGAGATTTGGCGCGTCGCCGATCGGCTGGTCATGCTGGCCGAGGTTCCGGCGGAGGGGCTCGCTCCGTCCGACCCCGCGCTCGAGACCGTCATCGCCGAGTGGGAATCCGCGATGGACGCCTATCAGCGCCCGATCGCGGCCGACGGCCCGAAATGGCTGCCGATGACGCGGATCTTCGCGCTCGACGAGCATCCCGACGCATGATCGCACGCCGCAAGATTCACCGTTCAGGCATCGAAGTCAGTGAAATCGGATTTGGCGCGGCGCCCCTCGGGAACCTGTACCAGCCGGTCAGCGATCTGGAGGCAAGGGCCACGCTGGAGCACGCGCTCGCAGCGGGCATGAACTATGTCGATACCGCTCCGCATTACGGCCACGGGCTGAGCGAGCGGCGCACCGGTGATGTGCTGCGCGGTCGGGAAGGCGTTGTGCTCTCGACCAAGGTGGGCAGGTTGCTCCGCGCGGACCCCACGCTCCGCGGCGATGCCGAGCGGCAGGGCTTTCGCTCGCCGCTGCCCTTCGAGCGGCATTTCGACTATAGCTATGACGGCGTCCTGCGTTCCCATGAGGACAGCCTGCAGCGGCTGGGCCTGGCCAGGATCGACCTTCTCTATGTCCATGACATCGGCGTGCGCACCCACGGCGCGGACAATGGGCGGTATTTCGATCAGCTGACCCAGGGCGGCGGCCTCAGGGCGCTGGAGCGATTGCGCGGCGAAGGCGCCATTGCCGGTTTCGGCGTAGGCGCGAACGAATGGCAGGTGGGCGTTGAGGTGCTGCGGCACGCGGACTGCGACGTCATGCTCCTCGCCGGCCGCTATACGCTGCTCGAGCAGGGTGCGCTGGAGCAGTTCCTGCCGCTCTGCCTCTCGCGGCAGGTCTCGGTCATCATCGGCGGCGCCTATAATTCGGGCATCCTCGCCACCGGCACCGCGCCGGGCCATGCGCCGCGCTACGACTATGGCGAGGCACCGGCCGATATCGTGGCGCGCGTCGCCCGGCTGGAAGCGCATTGCCGGGAATATCAGGTGCCGCTGGCTGCCGCCGCGCTCCAGTTCCCGCTTGCCCATCCCGCGGTGGCCAGCGTGCTGCTCGGCCTGGGCTCGCCCGAACAGGTCGAGGATACGATCCGGCTGCACGCCTTCGAGATCCCGGCGGAATTCTGGCACGGGCTCCGCGATGCGGGTCTGATCGCCCCGGACGCTCCCCTTCCGACGGATCGGTAGATGCGCATGACCTTTCTCGGTGCCGATGCGGCACGCGACCAACAGCCCTGACGGAGACATGAGATGACGAAAGCTGGCCGGCTGGCGGGCAAGACCGCGCTGGTGACCGCGGCGGCGCAGGGGATCGGGCGGGCGACCGCCGAGCTCTTCGCCGCGGAGGGCGCCACCGTATGGGCGACCGACATCAACCTGGACGGCCTGTCGGGCCTGGCCGGGTGCCAGGTGGCAAGGCTGGACGTGCGCGACGATGCCTCGATCGCCGAGGCGCTGGCGCTTTCCGGACCGCTGGACGTGCTGTTCAACTGCGCCGGCGCGGTGCCGGGCGGGACGATCCTCGATTGCTCGCCCGAGGACTGGTCGCTCGCCTATGACCTCAATCTCACCAGCATGTACCGGATCATCCGGGCGGCGCTGCCGGACATGATCGCGCGCGGCGGCGGGAGCATCGTCAACATGTCCTCGGTCGCCAGCTCGATCAAGGGCGTGCCCAATCGCTTCGCCTATGGGGTGACCAAGGCGGGCGTCATCGGCCTGACCAAGGCGGTGGCGGCGGATTTCGTCGGCCAGGGCATACGCTGCAACGCGATCTGCCCGGGCACGATCGAGACGCCGTCGCTGCACGAGCGCCTGCGCGCGACCGGCGACTATGAAGGCGCGCTCGCCGCCTTTGTCGCGCGCCAGCCGATGGGGCGGCTGGGCCAGGCATCGGAAGTCGCAGCCCTCGCCCTCTATCTCGCGTCCGACGACGCTGCATTCACGACCGGCCAAATCCATGTGATCGATGGCGGCTGGACCAACTGATCCCGCGATTGAAGGAGTTCCGTACATGAAATTGCTGCGCTTTGGCCCGAGCGGCGACGAGAAGCCCGGCCTGCTCGATCCCGACGGCAGGATCCGCGACCTGAGCGGGGTCGTCGCCGATATCGACGGCGGCACGATCACGCCGGAAAGCCTGGAGCGGCTTCGCGCGATCGACCCGGCAAGCCTGCCGCTGGTCGAGGGCGATCCGCGGCTCGGCGCCTGCGTCGCGCGACCGGGCAAGTTCATCTGCATCGGCCTCAACTATGCCGATCACGCCGCCGAGACCGGCGCCGCGATTCCGGACGAGCCGATCCTGTTCATGAAGGCGACGAGCGCGCTTTCCGGGCCCAATGATCCGATCGTGAAGCCGCGCGGATCGACCAAGCTCGATTGGGAAGTCGAGCTGGCCTTCGTCGTCGGCACCGAATGCCGCTATGTCGACGAGGCGCAGGCCGAAGCGGCGATCGCCGGCTATTTCGTCTGCAACGACGTCTCCGAGCGCGCCTTCCAGCTCGAGCGCGGCGGCACCTGGGACAAGGGCAAGGGCTGCGACAGCTTCGGCCCGATCGGCCCCTGGCTGGTGACCGCGGACGAGGTGGGCGACACGGGCGACCTGCACATGTGGCTCGAGGTCAACGGCAAGCGCTACCAGGACGGGTCGACTTCGACGATGATCTTCCGGCCGGCGTTCATCCTGTCCTATCTCAGCCGCTTCATGAGCCTCCAGCCGGGCGACATCGTCACCACCGGCACGCCGCCGGGCGTCGGGCTCGGGCAGAGCCCCAATGTGTGGCTCCACAAGGGCGACCGGATCGCGCTCGGGATCGCCGGCCTGGGCGAGCAGCACCAGGTGGTCATCGAAGCCTGATCGCAACAAGGCGGGGGCCGGCCGAACCGGCCCCCTGCCCGCTATTTCAGCAGCAGCCGCACTTCGCCGAGCGTCTGGGTGTAGCGCGCCTGCCCCGCCGGGTCGGCACTGACCAGCGAGCCGCGATCGAGGCCGATGTCGAAACCCTCGGAATAGGCACCGACGGCGGTCAGGAACTTGCCGATCGGCCCCGAGGCGACCTGCCTGCCGTTGAGGTAGAGCGTGGCCGTGCCCGGCACCGACGGGTTGAACAAGGTGCCCTTGGCAGTGGCCAGATCGGGCACATATTCATAGGCGACGGTAAGCGGCCCCGCAGGCAATGCCTCGCCCGCGACCACCGTCTGGTGGGACTGGCCATAGGCGTTGTTCTCGAACACCAGCCTGCCCTGCTTCACATAGAGCGCGAAGCCGCCAAGCCGGCCGCCTTCGGCGAGCAGCACGCCACTGCCGGTGGCGGCGTCCCCCTTGATATCCACCTCGAAACGATGCGCGCGACCCGAGAGGTCGGGAAGCGCGTTGCGCGGCAGCTGGCCTATGCCCGCCTGCCAAGCGAAGCGGGTAGCCGCCTTGTCGTAGAGGCCCGGCGCGCCGACCGGGGCCGGCAGCAGCGGGAAGACGCCGTTACGCAGCCCTTCCTTCTCGAACTCGGCCTTGAGCTCGGCAAGCTTCGCGGGTTCCTTGCCCGCCAGGTCGTTCGCTTCGCTGAAATCCTGATCGACATGGTACAGTTCCCAGCGATCCGTGGCGGGGTCGCTGGTGTAGACGCTGAGGCCGGACTCGATCAGCTTCCAGGGCAGATAGGGCCGGCGCGCCGCCGCCACCCAGCCGTCGCGATAGAGCGCACGGTTGCCGAATATCTCGAAATACTGCTCGCGATGCGCCTCGGGCGCCTTGGGATCCTTGAAGGTCGGGACGAGGCTGTGCCCCTCGAACGGAATCTGCTTCACGCCGTCCACGCTCTCCGGGAAGGCGATGCCGGCAGCGTCGAGGATGGTCGGCGCGATGTCGTTCACATGGCCGAACTGACCACGCACCGAGCCGGGCACATCGGTATGCCCCGGCCAGGACACGATCAGCGGGTTGCGGGTACCGCCGAAATGCGAGGCAACCTGCTTCATCCACTGGAACGGCGTGGTCGTCGCCCAGGCCCAGCCCGCGGCATAGTGATTGGCGACATCGGGGCCGCCGAACTTGTCGAGTTGCGCCAGCTGGGTCGCCGCGCTCGCCTGCCCCCCGGTGCCCGAGGCAGCCTCGTTGGCGATCGAACCGTCGAGCCCGCCTTCGGCGCTGCCGCCATTGTCGCCAACGATGTAGAAGATCAGCGTGTTCTGGCCGCCGGGGCGGCTGCGGATCTCATTGATCAGCCGGCCAACCTCGGCATCGGTATGCTCGACGAAGGCCGAATAGACTTCCATCTGGCGGGCGTAGAGCTTCTTCTGGTCCGGGCTCAGGCTATCCCAGGCGGGCAGTCCCTCGGGGCGCGGGGTGAGCTGCGCATTGGCAGGGATGACGCCGAGCCGCTTCTGCCGCGCGAAGGCCTCCTCGCGATACTTGTCCCAGCCGCCATCGAACCGCCCCTTGTTGCGGGCGATCCAGTCGGCCGGGGCATTGTGCGGCTGGTGCGCCGCGCCAGTGGCGAAATAGAGGAAATAGGGCTTGGCGGCGGCCAGCGCGTCATGCTCATCCACCCAGCGCAGCGCATGATCGACCAGGTCGCTGGTCAGGTGATAGCCGAGCCCAGCCTTTTGCGGCGATTCCACCGGTGTGGTGTTGTCATAGAGATGCGGCTCCCACTGATCGTCCTCGCCCGACATGAAGCCGTAGAAATGATCGAAGCCGAGCCCGGTCGGCCAGCGATCGAACGGCCCCGCGGACGAGATCTCCCACTGCGGCGTGTTGTGCCACTTGCCGACCGCGGCCGTGCTGTAGCCATTGTCATGCAGGATCCGCGCGATCGACGCGGTCTCCTTCTTCCAGATCGAGTTGTAGGCGGGGAAGCCGGCCGCGATGTCCTGCAGATTGCCGAAGCCGACCTGGTGCTGGTTGCGCCCGGTGAGCAACGCCGCCCGGGTGGGCGAGCAGATCGCCGTCGTGTTGAAGCGATTGTAGCGCACCCCGTCCCTGGCCAGCGCGTCGAGATTGGGCGTGCGGGCCAGGCCGCCAAAGGTCGAAGTCGCGCCGAAACCGACATCGTCGAGCAGGATCACCACGACATTGGGCGCGCCTTTCGGTGCCTCGGGACGCCGGGGAAAGGCCGGCACCGAGTCCGCCCGCTTAACCGCGATCCTGCCGGTGAATCCCTCGCTCCCGCCGGGCGCGGTCTGCGCCTCGGCCGCCAGCGGCGCGGCCAGGGAAACACTCGAAGCGGACAACAGCAACAGCGTGCGGCGGAATATGGTCATGAGCCCCTCCAGTCGGAATCGATGATACTCTACTTAATAAGTAGAGATACAGGAGATGAGCTTTAGGCCGCAAAAGCCGAACTTGCTTTTCAATTCATACTATATCGATAGGAGTTATCGCCGTGCCGATGAAGCCGGCAGCCGCTCTCGTCCGGTTTCATCGCTTCCCCGAGCGAGGTTCATTCCCCCCAAGCTCAGGTCTTGGCCGCGCCCCATCCCGCAGGGCGCGGCCACTTTTTTTCGTTCAGACCTCGGGACGGACGCTCGGCCGCGTGTTCGGGTAGATCTGCTCCACCTTCGGCTCACCGGGCCCGGACGCATGCATGCCGTATGCATTCACCGGCTGGGACCGGTTCACCCACAGCGCGTAGTGGAGATGGTCCGCGCGGGGATCCTCGGTGTTCGGATGCAGCAGGATCGTCAGGCCGAGGCTGTTGAGCTGCAACCAGGGGACGATCACCGGCAGCTGGTCGTTGGTGAAGCCGAAATAGAAGGACGGCGTGACATGCGGCCCGCGCGGCTCGAGGTTCCAGTTGCCGAGCTCGACGGAGAATCGCTCGGCCGCCCATTTGCGGATCAGCGCCGCCTTTTCGTAGCTGTCCTCGTCGAAATAGATGTGCGCGTGGTAGCTCTTGATGTCGGTATAGGCGCGCGGGCTAGATGGCAGCACGGCTTCGCCGGGGCGCACCGATTTCGGGCGGGGTGTCGCCTCCTTGTAGGTCTCATAGCCCCAGGGGCTACGCCCGGTGGCCTGCGGTGCGACGGGTATGGCCGGCGCGGGCGTGGTTTGCGCCTCCGCGCCTCGCGCAAGGCCGATTGCGGCCAGTGCCGCCGCGCCCCCTCCCAATAGCGCGCGACGCCCGGGCGACAGCAAATCGGCCCACATCTGGTCGTCGCGCTCGTTGAAGAAATCGGGATCGAGCGACATGGAAGCTTCTCCGGTCAATGGGCGCGGACGCCGGCCAGGGTGAATTCCGGCGCCGCTTCTTCCGGAAGGAAATCGGGCACCGAGAGATAGCGCTCGCCCGTGTCATAGGCGAAGCCGAGGATGTTCGCGCCGGGCAGCTCGGGCAGCTTGCGGGCAATCGCCGCAAGGGTCGCGCCGGAGCTAGGGCCGACGAGCAGCCCCTCCTCGCATGCCGCGCGGCGAGCAAAGCCGCGCGCTTCGTCGGCGCTGACCTGGATCACGCCATCGAGCATGTCGGCATGGAGATTGGCCGGGATGAACCCCGCACCGATGCCCTGGATCGGGTGCGGACCCGGCGCGCCGCCGGAAAGCACCGGCGAAAGTTCGGGCTCAACCGCGAAGACCTGAAGCGTCGGCCATTCCATCTTGAGCGTCTCCGCCAGCGCAGTGATGTGGCCGCCGGTGCCGACGCCGGTGATGATCGCGTCGATCGGATCGCTGCGGAAGTCCGCCAGTATCTCCTGGGCGGTAGTGCGGACATGCGCATCGATATTGGCCGGATTGTCGAATTGCTGCGGCATCCACGCGCCCGGCGTCGCGCGCACCAGCGCATGCGCCCGGTCGATCGCGCCAGCCATGCCCTGCGCGCGCGGGGTGAGATCGAAGCTGGCGCCATAGGCCAGCATCAGCCGGCGGCGCTCCACGCTCATGCTTTCGGGCATCACCAGGATCAGCCGGTAGCCCTTCACCGCCGCGACCAGCGCGAGCCCGATGCCCGTATTGCCGCTGGTCGGCTCGATGATCGTGCCGCCCGGACGAAGCAACCCCTTGCGCTCGGCTGTCTCGATCATCGCCAGCGCGATGCGGTCCTTGATCGACCCACCGGGATTCGATCGCTCGGCCTTGATCCAGACCTTCGCATCCGGGAACAGCCGCGACGCACGGATATGCGGCGTGTTGCCGATCGTCTCGAGAATGCTGCTCGCCCTCACGCGCGCCTCCCTCTTCTCAGGGCCGGATTTATATCCTACTAGATTGATGGATAATAAGCCAGCTCAGCGCGACGCGGTCCTGATAGTTTTAGCTCACCGCGGTGAAGCCGAACTCCGGTTGCCCCATTTAATCTCTACTAGAATGATAGAGATAAGGGAGGCACGAACATGCACAACAGGAAGATCCGGGTTCTCGCACTGGCCGCCACCGCTCTCACCCTGGTCGCTTCCGCGCCGGCCTGGGCTGCCGATGACGACAAACCAAAGCCCGTCGCGGCGACCGCCGACGATCCCGTCGCCGACGAGGAAGCGCAGCACGCCACCGGCCAGGAGATCCTGGTCACGGCGCGGCGGCGTGAGGAGAAGCTGCAGGACGTGCCCGTCGCGATCAGCGCGGTCTCGGGCAGCGAGCTGGCCGACCAGCATATCTACCGCGTCGGCGATTTCGCGGCGAAGCTGCCCAATTTCGCCGCTGTTCAGCAGAACACCCGCGTATCCGGCCTCTATGTCCGCGGGCTTGGCGGCAATGCCAGCAATGACGGCGCGGAATCGGGCGTCGGCCTGATCGTCGACAATGTGTTCTTCACCCATGTCGGCTTCAGCTGGCTCGATTTCGTCGACCTCGACCATGTCGAGCTGGTGCGCGGGCCGCAGGGCACGCTGCTCGGCAAGAACACCACGATCGGCGCGCTGATCGTCACGACCAAGCGGCCGAGCTTCACCCCCGAGCTCAATCTCGAGGCGGGCTATGGCAACCAGAACCACTTCCAGATCCGCGCCAACGCGACCGGCCCGCTGATCGGCGACACCCTGGCCTATCGCGCGACCTTCTATGTCGATCGCTCGGATGGCTGGGCGAAGAATGCCCAGGACGGCCAGAAATATCTCGATGTGAACCGCTGGGCGGCACGCGGGCAGCTGCTGTTCCAGAGCGGCCCGGTGACCAGCCGCCTGATCGGCGAGCATTACGAGACCAGCGAGTACAATAATTACTATCCCGGCTTCGCGGACGCGACGACCTTCGCCAATGGCGCGGTCCGCTCGGGCGCCTGGGAGAACAAGCTCAAATCGATCTTCGGCTACACGCCCAGCTACAGGATCGGCCAGAACGCCAATCTCAACACCCAGGAGCGGATCGACTCCCGGGTCAACGGCCTGTCGAACGAGCTGACGATCGACCTGGGCGGCCCCACCCTGACCGCAGTGAGCGCCTGGCGGCAGCTGCGCTTCCGCCCGCATAACGACAGCGACCTCTCGCCCTTCTCGATCCTGCGCGCCGGCTATGACGTAGATGTCGATCAATATTCGCAGGAGATCCGGATCGCCTCGGCCGCCGGCAATCCGATCGAATATCAGTTCGGCGGCTATTTCCTGCGCGAGGACCTGGTCAGCAACAACCGGTCGATCTTCCAGGCGGACTCGACGAAGTATTTCCTCACCGGGGCGCTGCCCGCCGCTGCTCTGCTCCCGGCCATCCTCGATGGCGTCGAGTATGACCAATATGGCAAGCTCCAGGTCACCAGCGGCGCGGCGTTCGGCCAGCTTACCTGGCATGCGAGCGACCGGCTGGCGTTGACCGGCGGCCTGCGCTTCACCCGCGAGAACAAGAAGGCGTCGAACACCGCGACCGTCTTTGGCGGTTCGGCGCTGCCGGCCACGCTCACCCCGGCGCGCACGGCGATCGTCAACGCGTTCGGCGGGATCTTCGCGGTTGCCGACGAGAAGACCACCAGCAGCTGGTCGTGGCTGGTCAATCCGTCGTTCAAGCTTTCCGACGACGTGCTGCTCTATGCCTCGGTCAGCTATGGCGAGAAGTCGGGCGCGGCCAATCTGGGCGCGACGCCGGGCAAGCCGGTGATCATCGATCCGGAGAAGTCGACCGCTTACGAAGCCGGCATCAAGACGACGCTGGCCGGCGGCAAGGCGACCTTCAACGTCAATTTCTACTGGAACGACATCAAGGACTTCCAGGCCACGCAATATGACCCGAACCGGGTCGCGCTCGGCTATTTCCTCGGCAATGCGGCGCGTGCCCGGCTGCGCGGCGTCGAGCTGGAAGCGTCGGCCAAGCTCGGCGGCGGGTTCAGCGCCTCGGCGAGCGGATCGTTCAACGACGCGACCTTCCGCTCCTACACCAACGCGCCGCCGCCGGTGGAGCTGAGCAATGTCGCGCCTTCGGTCAACCTGTCGGGCACGCGCATTCCGGGCTCGTCCAAGTGGAGCGGCCAGCTCAGCCTGAACTATGACAACAACGTCTCCGGGACGCTCGGCCTGTTCGGGTACCTCAACCAGACCTATCGCAGCGAGACCAACCTGCTGAGCGCCGTCTCCGTGTACGGCAGGCAGGAAGGCTATGGCCTCACCAATGCCGGCATCGGGATCCGTAGCGCCGACGGCCGCTATTCGCTGCAATTCTGGAGCCGCAACCTGTTCGACAAGCGCTATGCCGTCGGCATCGGCCAGGCGACCGCGATCACGCCGTTCATCAAGGTGCTCGGCGAGACGCGCACCTTCGGCACCACCGCGCGGGCGCGGTTCTGACCGTGGCGCGCGATCGGCAGATGCGGCTCGGCGCCTTCCTGATGGGGGTCGGCCATCACGCCGCGGCCTGGCTGCACCCGTCGGCCGATCCGCGCGCGCTCACCCGGCTCGGCCACTATGTGCATCAGGCACAGGTGGCCGAGGCAGCGAAGTTCGACGCGATCTTCTTCGCCGACAATGTCGCGATGCTGGGGCCGCCTTCCGAACTGGGGGCGCTGGCGGCCCTGCCCTATTATTTCGAGCCGCTGTCGCTGCTCGCCGCGCTCGCGCCGCAGACCGAGCGGATCGGCCTCGTCGCCACCGTCTCGGCGACGTATCTCCCGCCCTATCACCTCGCCCGGAAGTTCGCCTCGCTCGATCATCTGAGCGGCGGGCGAGCCGGGTGGAACTGCGTGACTTCGGGCTCGGACGCCGAGGCGCATAATTTCGGGCTCGATCACCAATATGAGCACGCCCATCGCTACGCCCGTGCCGGCGAATATGTCGATGTGGTCAAGGCGCTGTGGAACAGCTGGGACGAAGGCGCGCTGATCGCGGACCAGCAGGCGCGGCGCTTCTACGACCCCGCCCGCATCCACCGGATCGACCATGGGGGCCAGTTCTTCAAGGTCGCCGGGCCGCTCCAGCTCGACCGCACGCCGCAGGGCCATCCGGTGATCGTGCAGGCGGGCTCGTCCGACGACGGGATTGCACTCGCCGCCGCCACTGCCGAGCTGGTCTTCACCGCCCAGCAATCGCGGGAGGACGCCATCGCCTTCCGCACCCGGCTGCGCGCCGCTGCTTCGGCGAACGGCCGCGACCCGGACGAGCTGCTGGTGCTGCCGGGGATCATGCCCTTCGTCGCCGAGACACGGGAAAAAGCCCAGCAGCTGCACGACGAACTGCTCGCGCTGGTCGATCCGCGGCTCGGCATCGGCTTCGTCTCCGGGCTGATGGGCACCGACCTGTCGCAATATCCGCTCGACGGCCCGCTGCCCGAGCCTGCCTCCACCCAGGGCTGGCAGAGCCGCCAGAAGCTGCTGGTCGATACCGCGCGGGCCGAGGGTCTGAGCATCCGCCAGCTCATCGCCCGGATCATCACCGCGCGCGGGCACAAGACAGTGGTCGGCACACCCGGCGAGACCGCCGACCTGCTCGAGGACTGGTTCACCGCGGGCGCGGCGGACGGCTTCAACATCATGCCGCCGATCCTGCCACAGGGGCTGGAGGCGTTCGCGGAACTGGTCGTGCCCGAGCTGCAGCGCCGCGGACTGTTCCGCACCGAATATGCGGGCCGGACGCTGCGCGACCATCTGGGCCTGCCCCTTCCCCAAACCCCGGCGCTGGCCGCCGCTGCCGAGTAACCCAACGAAGGAGAGCTGCCATGACCGTCTCTACCCGCAGTGCCTATCTGAACACGCCCGACCCCCAGATCCCGCTCGACGTAGTGCCTGTCGGCGGGCGCATCGGCGCTGAAGTGCGCGGGGTCGCGCTCTCCGCCGATCTCCCGCCCGAAACACTGGCGGCGATCCGCGCCGCGCTGGTGCGCCATAAGGTGCTGTTCTTCCGCGGCCAGCATCATCTCGACGATGCCGGGCAGGAAGCGTTCGGCCAGACATTCGGCACGCCGTTCGAGCACCCGACCGTGCCGTCGTGCGGCAATTTCCTGTTCGAGCTGGACTCGCACCACGGCGCCCGCGCCAATCACTGGCACACCGACATCACTTTCGTGCCGGCCTATCCCTTCGCCTCGATCCTGCGCGGCGTGACGATCCCGCCGGCGGGCGGCGACACGGTCTGGGCCAATACCGTCGCCGCCTATCAGGACCTGCCCGAGCCACTGCGCGAGCTGGCTGACGGGCTGCGCGCGATCCACACCAATGCCTATGACTATGCCGCCGAGCGCCCCGACGCGACCGAGGAGCAGCGTAAGCGCTTCGCCGCCGTGTTCGCGCGGGTGGTGTACGAGACTGAGCATCCCGTGGTGCGCGTCCATCCCGAGAGCGGCGAGCGGACGCTCCTGCTCGGCGGTTTCGTCAAACAGTTCGTCGGACTGCCGCAGGCGGACTCCAAGGCGCTCTACGATCGGCTGCAAAGCTATGTGACCCGGCTCGAGAACAGCGTGCGCTGGCGCTGGCGCGAAGGCGATGTGGCGATCTGGGACAATCGCGCCACCCAGCATTATGCGATCGACGATTATGGCGACCAGCACCGCGTCGTCCGCCGTGTGACGCTGGCGGGCGATGTGCCGGTCGGCGTCGATGGCCAGTCGAGCCGCGCGATCCTGCCCGCGCCCGAGGCGCTGCTGGAGGCAGCGGAATGATCTCGCGCCGCCAGTCGCTCGTCCTGCTCGGCGGCACTGCCGCCGGGCTGGCCCTTGCCGGCTGCGGCCGCAAGGCCGGCCCCGAGCGCAAGGACGTGATCTTCGCCACCCAGAAGAACGGCGTGCCCTTCCTCGCAGAGACGCGGGGCGAGTTCGCCAAGCGGCTGGATAAGCGCGGGATAGCGCCGGTGAAGTGGGTCGAGTTCGCCTCGGGCCCGCCGCTGATCGAGGCGATCCGCGCCGGTGCCGTCGATATCGGCCTGGTCGGTGACACTCCGGTCGCCTACGCCCAGGCGGCGGGAACCGACCTCAACTTCGTTGCCGCGCAGAGCTTCCCCGGCCTGGTCGGCAGCGGGTTGCTGGTGCCGGCCAAGTCGAGCGTAACGAACCTCGCCCAGCTCAAGGGCAGGCGCGTGGCCTATACCAAGGGCTCCGCCGCCGAGTTCGCGCTGGCAGCGGGGCTCAAGCAGGTCGGGCTGGGCCTCAAGGACATCCAGACGGCCAGCCTCGCCCCCGGCGACGCGCAGACCGCGCTCGCCAATGGGTCGGTCGATGGCTGGGTGGTGTGGGATCCGTATTTCACGCTCGCCCAGATCCGCGGCGGCGCCCGTGAAGTGCCGTTGCCGGCCTCCGGGCTCAACACCACCGCCTTCTATATCGCCTCGGGCGATTTCACCCGGAACCGCACCGATGTGCTGCGCGCCACGCTCGACGAGCTGCGCGCGGAGGCCGCCTGGGGCAATGCCAACCGCAACTTCTATCGCGACCAGGTCGCCAAGGCGACGCGGCTGCCACCGCAGGTGCTCGACGGCATGCTGACACGCTACAAGGACTTCCTGTTCCGCGTCGATCCGGTGACCCCGGAGGTGATCGAGAACCAGCAAAAGGTCTCGGACTATCTGTTCGACGCCGGGGTGCTGCCCAAGCGGGTCGATGCCTCCAAGGCGGCCTGGACCGGCTGGAAGCCGGCATGACCCGGGGCGCCGGCTGGAAGGAAAGCCCGCTCGTCCCGGCGATCGTGCCGGTGGGACTACTCGTCGTCTGGCAGCTCGCCTCGACCACGGGACTGCTGCCCTCGCAGATCCTGCCGGCGCCGACGGCCGTGGTGAAGGCAGCGGCCGAGCTGACCGCCGACGGTGAGCTGATCCACCATCTTGCCGTGAGCACCGCCCGGGCATTGACCGGATTGGTGGTGGGCGGATCGATCAGCTTCGTGCTCGGGCTGGTCTGCGGGCTGTCGCCCTTCGCGCGGAGGCTGCTCGACCCGACCTTGCAGATGGTGCGGACGATCCCGCACCTCGCGCTGCTGCCGCTGGTCATCCTGTGGTTCGGCATCGGCGAGCAGGCCAAGATCCTGCTCGTCGCCTGGGGCATCTTCTTCCCCATCTACCTGAACACCTATCACGGCGTGGTCTCGGTCGATCCCCAGCTGATCGAGATGGGCCGGGTCTATGGGATGAAGCGCTGGGAGCTGTTCCGCCGGATCATCTTCCCGGGCGCCCTTCCCTCGATCCTGGTGGGCCTGCGCTTCGGCCTGGGCATCATGTGGCTGACCCTGATCGTCGCCGAGACGATCGCCGCCAATTCGGGCATCGGCTACATGGCGACGCAGGCCCGCGAGTTCAGCCAGACCGACATCATCGTGCTGGCGATCTTCGTCTATGCCGGCCTCGGCAAGCTCGCCGACAGCCTGACCCGCGCGCTGGAGCAGCGCCTGCTCCGCTGGAACCCCGCCTACGCAAGGGCCTGAGCCATGAACCTTCCCGCACTTCGTCTCGTCGAACAGGCTGACCGCCCGGTCAGCGGCGCGCCGGTGGCCGTCCGCGAGCTCTCCGTCGCCTTTGGGCAGAACCAGGTGCTCGACCGGCTGAGCCTGCATATCGAACCCGGCGAATTCGTCGCGATCGTCGGCCGATCGGGCTGCGGCAAGAGCACCCTGCTGCGCGCGGTCATGGGGCTGATCCAGCCGGGCGGCGGCGGTATCGAGGTCGATCTCGCCGCGGCACGGCTGGTTTTCCAGGAGCCACGGCTACTGCCCTGGGCGAGCGTGCGCGAGAATGTCGCGATAGGCGCGCCGACCGGGCTCGATGCCGCCGAGCGCGACCGGCTGGTCGATGCCCGGCTTGCCGAAGTCGGACTGGCCGACAAGGCCGAGCAATGGCCCGCCGCGCTCTCCGGCGGCCAGCGTCAGCGGGTTGCGCTTGCCCGCGCGCTGATCAGCCAGCCGCGCCTGCTCGCGCTCGACGAGCCGCTCGGCGCGCTCGACGCGCTTACCCGCATCGAGATGCAGGCACTGGTCGAGACCGTGTGGGCGAGCGAAGGCTTTTCGGCGCTGCTCGTCACCCATGACGTGGCCGAGGCGGTAGCGCTGGCCGACCGGGTCGTGGTGATGGAAGCGGGCAGGATCGCGCTCGACCTGCCGATCGCCGTGCCCCGCCCACGCCGCCACGGCGATGCTGAGCTGGCGGCGCTGGAAGGGCTGATCCTCGACCGGCTGCTCGGGCGCTGATTACCTACACCGTTCCGGCGGCGATCCGCGAAAGTACACGAAGTACAGGCCAAGGACGGTTTTGCGCCCCGAGCCGAGTTCTCAGTGCAGCTTGAGCCTGGGGCGAACGAACCTGTTGATATAGCTTACTAAAATCAGGATCGTACCGCGGATCCTGCCATGCACCGCCAGCAGGTGCATGCGGTAGAGCGACATATAGACGAACCTCGCCAGCCGTCCTTCAACTGCCATGCGTCCGCCGACCAGCCGGCCCATCAGCGATCCCACGGTGGAGAAGCGGCTGAGCGATACCAGCGAACCGTGATCGCGGTAGACAAAGGTCTTGAGCGGCATGCCGGCCATCAGGCGGGAAAGATTGGCGAAGGCGGTGTCCGCCATCTGGTGTGCCGCCTGCGCGCGCGGCGGGATCGGGCGATCGCTGCCGGCGGGCGTATAGGAGGCGCAGTCGCCGATCGCGAAGATGCGCTCGTCGTCCAGGCTCTGCAGCGTCGGCCGCACGATGACCTGGTCGCCGCGCGACAGCCGCAGCCCGTCCAGCCCCTCGCGGATCGGCGCCGCCTTCACCCCGGCGGCCCAGAGCTGGAGATCGGCGGGCACGAAAATGCCCCCACGAGTCTCCATGCCGAGCGGCGTCGAGGCGGTTACGGCGACGCCAGTCATCACCTTGACGCCGAGCACCTCCAGCTCCTCGCGCGCGGCATCGGCCAGACGCTCGGGCAATGCCGGCAGGATGCGTGGCCCAGCCTCGAGCAGGGTCACATCCAGCCGCTTCCGGTCGAACACCTCGAGCCCGTAATAGCTGAGGCCGTCGGCTGCGTTGTAGAGTTCGGCCGCCAGCTCGACGCCGGTGGCGCCGCCGCCGACAATCGCGATGCGCACGCGCGCATCCGATGCCGGATCCTCGGACATGGCGCGCGACACGCGCAGGCAATGATCGAGCAGCTGGTCGCGGAAGCTGTCCGCCTGGGCCTGGCTGTCGAGGAACAGGCAGTTCTCGGCGACGCCCGGCGTGCCGAAGTCATTGGTGACAGAGCCATAGGCCAGCACCAGATAGTCATAGCGCACCGTATGCGCACCGATCACTTCGCGCCCCTTGGGATCGAGCACGGGCGCGAGATGGACGCGGCGCGCGGTGCGATCGATCCGCTCCAGCGTGCCATAGTGATAGCGATAGCCCCAGCGATGGCAGTGGCTGCGATAGCCCACCTCGTCGAGGCTGGCATCGAGCGAGCCCGCCGCCACCTCGTGCAGCAGCGGCTTCCAGATATGGGTGCGGTTTCGATCGATCAGGATGATGTCGTGCCGCTTGCGGCCGTAGCGGCTGCCGAGCTTGCGCGCGAGTTCAAGGCCGGCGGCACCGCCGCCGACGATCACGATCTGGATCTTCCTGTCGCTTGTCATGCTCGCTCCGCGGTCTGGGTCGTTCGAGTCACATCCGGCGCGTTGCACGTTGCAATGCCTCGCCGCGGATCGCAAAACAGGATGTGGCCGACGACAATTTCACTGAACGCAATCGCCAGGAGATCATCGCGATCGCCACGCGGCATTTCGCCGACAAGGGCTTTGCCGGCGCGCGGGTCGACGAGATCGCCGCGGCCACGGCCACCTCGAAGCGGATGATCTACTATCATTTCGGCAGCAAGGACGGACTGTACCGCGCGGTGCTGACCGAAGCCTATCGCGGCTTCCGCTCGGCCGAGCTCGACACCGGGCTCGACGCGCTGCCGGCGATCGAGGCGCTGGCCCGACTGACCGGGCACAGCTTCGATTTCCACTTCCTCCATCCCGAGCTGGTGCGGCTGGTGATGGACGAGAACATGCGGCGCGGGCCGCATGTCGGCGGGATCTCGGAAGGGCGCAACGAAGTGGTGCTGCCGCGTACCCGGGCGCTGCTCGATCGCGGCGTGGCCGAGGGGAGCTTCCGTGCCGGCATCGACGCCGCCGACCTGCACATGACGATCAGCGCGCTCGCCTTCTACTTCGTTGCCAATCGCTACACTTTCGGCACGATCTTCGGCGCGGACATGGAGAGCAAGGCGGCCGTCGCGCAGCGGCGCGAACAGGTGATCGACACTGTCCTGCGCTATTGCCGCGCGGATCGCTGACGCCTGCATCAGAACTGGACCTTGACCTGGCTGCCGAACGCCAGCGCGTTGCGGGTGCGGCGGAAGGCGAAGGTGCCCGGATCGAGGATATACTGGACGTCCGGCCGGATGCTGAGCCAGCGGCGCAGCTGGATGCCGTAGCTCAGCTCGATCGCGGTCTCGCCGGCCGGCAGCGAGACGAAGCCGTCGGGCACGGCCTGGGACGCCTCGTGCAGGTCGCGCAGCCGCGGATTGACCCGCGCCTGGATGATGCCGAGCGCGATCGTATCGGCATCGCGGCTGGCGAAGGTGCCGGTCTTGACCAGGCCGGCAGCGAACCACCGGGTGATCGGCGCCGATGCCCGGGGATTGGCGGCGAACTGCCCGAAGACGGAGAGCCCCCTGCCCCCGCTGCCGCGCACCACCATCTGGTCGGCCAGGATATAGGCGCCGTAGCGGCCGGTAACGCTGCCCGGGCGGCCCTGCCGCGCCACCGTCGAGCTGTCATAGTAGAAGCCGAGCTTGTAGTGGCCCGGCAGCACGCGACTGTCCTTGCCGATGCCCGGATCATATTCGACTTCGATCGGCACCAGCACGCCCGTCGAGCCGCCGGCGAAGGGACGGAAGGCATTATGCTGGTCGTTGAGGCGAGGATTGACCTGGAAGAGGCCGGTGCGCAGCGTCACATCCGGGCGCAGCCGATAGCGCAGCGCGGCGCCCCAGCGGGCATTGGGGTAATTGTACCAGCCGGTGTCGCCCGAAAAGGCCAGCGGGTGCGCGCAGAAGGCGGCGTTCACCAGGTTGCAGCCGATCGCCATGCCGCCCAGGTCGTTGCCCATCGCGAAATAGCCGACGCGCAGGTTCAGCCGGCCGCTATCGAAATTCTGCTCGATGCTGAATTCGGTGAGCTTGGTGAAGTTGCCGCCCGCCGCTTCCTGGATCGGCAGCCGGTTGCCGACGATGTCCGACGAGACGCCGACGCCGCGCCGGTCGTTGAGCGTGAGATGGAAGAGCGCGCCCGACCAGCCGATCGTCCTGTCGAGATCGACATCGACGCCGGCGCGCAGCTGCTGGGTATAGCCGGTGCCGCGCTTCAGGCCGCCATCGACGGCGGCGAAGGTCTCGGAGACATAATCGGCGCGGACGCTGATCCCCGCCTCGCGCAGGTCGCTGCGCGCACCGCCCCAATCGCCGGTGAGCGTCTCCCGATCCGGGGACAACAGGCCCGGCTCGGCCGGCGCAGACGCTTCCGCTTGGGCATGCGCGCCTGAAAGGGGGGCGGCGGACAGCAAAGCCGCTGCGAATATCGGTGTGTACCGGGCCAAAGCGCCCTCCTTCCCGTGTCGTCGGACACGGGATCATCCAGTGTTGAACAAGGGCGGGAGCGCAGCGGCGGGCCGCGCTCCCGATCATCGGGTCAGGGCAGCGCGTAGGCGATCACATAGTCGCCCCGATCAGGGGACTGGCGCGCGCCGCCTGCGGTGATCACGACATATTGCTTGCCGGTGCGCGGCGAGCGGTAGCTCATCGGCCCGCCCTGGCTGCCGACCGGCAATCGCGCCTTCCATACCTCTGCGCCGTTCGCCGAGTTGAAGGCCCGCAGGTAATAATCCTGGGTGCCGGCGATGAAGACGAGGCCGCCCTGCGTGGCCAGCGTGCCACCCAGAGTCGGCAGGCCGATCGGGATCGGCAGGCCCATGCGGATGCCGAGCGGGCCGGTGTCGCGCACCGTGCCGACCGGCACCTGCCACTTGATGCTGCGCGTCTTGAGGTCGATCGCGGTCAGCGTGCCATAGGGCGGCGCCTGGCATGGCACGCCGAGCGCGGAGAGGAAGCGATCCTTCACCACCGAATAGGGCGTGCCCTTCAGCGGAACGCTGCCCATGCCAGTGTTGACCGCCTCGCCGGCCGCGCCGCTCTTGCCCGCCTGTGTGGCGGTCTGCGGCACCATCCGCACCCACAGGCCCAGCCGCATGTCGTTGACGAAGACGGTGCCGGTGGTCGGATCGGTCGAGACGCCGCCCCAGTTCATGCCGCCGAGCGAGCCGGGGAAGCTGAGCGACTTGTCAGTGCCGGGTGCGGTGTACAGCCCCTCATAGCGCATGCCCTTGAACGCGATGCGGCAGAGCAGCTGGTCGAACGGGGTGGCACCCCACATGTCCTTCTCGGCGAGCGGACCCACCCCGATCTGCGGCATGCCGACCGAGCGCGGCTGGGTGCGCGCATAGGGTTCGCCGGGGATGTCCGCCGCCTTGACCGGCGTCTCGACGACCTTGGTCAACGGCTTGCCGGTGGCGCGGTCGAGCACATAGACCTGCCCGGCCTTGGTGCCGACGATCAGCGCCGGGACGGCCGGCCGACCGGGCATGGGGAAGTCGATGAAGCTCGGCTGCATCGGCACGTCAAAGTCCCAGAGATCGTTGTGGACGGTCTGGAAATGCCACTTCTCGCGGCCGGTAGTGGCGTCGAGCGCGAGGATCGAGGCGCCGTATTTGTGGTCGAGAGCCGTGCGCGGCACGCCGTACAGGTCGACCGACGAACTGCCGACCGGCATGAACACGGTGTTCGAGGCCGCGTCATAGGACATGGAAGACCAGACGTTCGGGGTCGAACGCGTATAAGTCTGTCCCGCCGGGGGCGTGCCGGTGATCGCGGGATTGCCGGGATCGAACGCCCAGCGCAGCTTGCCGCTGATCACGTCGAAGCCGCGGACCACGCCGCCGGGCATGTCGGTTTGGACATTGTCGGCGATGCGGCCGCCGACCACGACCGTGGTGCCGGCCAGCGTCGGCGCGGCGGTGAGCTGATATTGCGGGTCGGGCGCGTTGCCGAGGCCAGCCTTGAGATCGACCCGGCCGCCCTGGCCGAAGTCCGTGCAGAACTTGCCGGTATCGGCGTCGAGCGCGATCAGCTCGGCGTTGATCGTGTTCATCAGGATGCGGCGCTGGCAGGCGGCACCCTCCGGCACGGTGGCTGCGGCGACCGGCGTCGCGCCGGGCAGGCTCGGCTGTTGCAGCGGCGCGCGCGCATCGAAATAGGCGAGGCCGCGGCAGCGCATCCACACCGAGGCATGCGCGTTGATCAGCGCCTTCCACTTCTCGCGGCCGGTATCGGCATCGAGCGCGATGACGTTGTTGTGCGGAGTGCAGATATAGACGGTGTCGCCGATCTGCAGCGGCGTATCCTGATCCTCTGCGCCATTGCCGTCGCTCACCGCGACATCGCCGGTGCGATAGGTCCAGGCGACCTTGAGGTTCTGCACATTGTCGCGGGTGATCTGGTCCAGCGCGACGAAGCGGCTGCCGCCCGGCGTGTTGCCATAGGCGGCCCAGTCCTTCTGCGCCTGTGCCGGATCGACGGGAAGCAGCGCGCCCGGCGTGCCGGCAAAGGCCACGGTCGGGTGCGGCACGAACATCGCGCCGAAGCCGGTCGCCGAGGCGATGCCGAGCACGGCGCCCGTCGCAAGCGCCGGGCGCCACATCGGGGCCAGCCCCTGTGCGCGGCGCAGCAAGGGATAGGACAGCGCAACCACTGTCGCCCCCACACCCATCGCGAGCAGGCGGGAGATCAGCGGCCAGAAGCTCAGGCCCACTTCCCATAGCGCCCAGAGGATCGTCAGCGCGAAGGTGGCGCCGAAGACCAGCGCGCCGGCCGAGCGACGGCGCGCGATCAGCACGCCGGATACCACCAGCGCGATACCCGCGAGCAGGAAGTAGAAACTGCCGCCAAGGCTCACCAGCCTGGCGCCGCCGATGGCAAAGAACAGGCCCGCCGCGAGCAGTACCAGGCCTAAAAGCACCAGCCAGCTGCGTGTAAGCAGGCTGGCCCATTGTCTAGTGCCCGACATGCGGCACCTCCTTCTTGCGTAACGATCGTCGGGGAGGCCGGAATGCGGTTGGGCGATGGGACGCGTCGAATCGCGGAACCGTCGCGGCGGCGACGTCAACTGTGTACCAGTTAGTACATTCAGAGACGAAGTTCAAGCCGGACGGCCCGGCGGAGTGGTCGCCGGCAAATCCGGCACAGCGTCTTCCACCCGACCTGGCACCCTTGCGGCAAGCCCAACGGGGAACGCGCGCGATGCTTCGCGGATCGTGACCGGGAGAAGGGATTGCGATAGACCCGCGGCGTGCCCGTGAACCGATCAACGCTTCCCCTTGGTATTTCCGTCGATGCGATCGTCGACCAGGCGCTGGATCTTATTGCGTCCGGGGGACTCGCCGAACTGACGCTGCGACCACTCGCGACCAGCCTTGGCGTAAGCGTGCCTGTCATCTCGGCGCGCATGGGCAGCAAGGAGCAGCTAGTTGAGGGCGTAACGCAGGCAGCGCATGCGCGCGACCTGGTGTTCTTCGGAAAATGGGGAGCGCTTGCGAGCGATGTGGGCGCCAGGGACAGCGCCTCGCGCGCCGCCATCGCCGAACTGGCATTGCGCGAATGGGTGACCCGGGAGCGACGCCAGGCGATCCTCCTGATCGAGCTGGTGCATGATCGTGCGTTGCGGCCCGATCGGCTGCCTGTGCTCGAGGATTGGCTCGACGATGCCGGGCGGTTCTGGGCCGAACTGATCTTCGGGGACGCGGCGCTGGCCGAGCTGGCGCTCGGCTATGTGCTGGACGAGGCCGGATTCTCGCTCGGCGCCGGCGACGATCCGAAATATGCGCTGCTCCGTTCGCTGTGCCTCCAGCGCTTTGCGAGTGGCATCTTTCCCGGCGCGGATGCCGACAAGGGCGCCGTGATCGCATCGCTGATCAGCCGGCTCGATGCCGCCGTGACGCCGGCAGCCGAGGAAGAAGATGCGAAGCGCCAACGGATCACGAGCAGCGCCGCCGACCTGATCGTCTCGCAAGGCATCGAAAGCGTCACGCACCGCTCGGTCGCGCTTGCCGCCGGCGTGCCGGCCTCCACGGTCGTCTATCATTTCGGGGCCCGCGCCACCCTGGTGGTGGCCGGCCTCCATGCGGTCATTGCCCGCTTCCATAGCCGGCGGAGTGATATCCGCATCGACCATAATGGCACGCCCCCCAACGACACCAGTATCCAGGACCTGGTCAAGGCAACCTCGATGATCGCGCTCGCCAGCGCCCGCGAACCCAGCCTGCTGCCCTATGCGATCGACATGCGGCGCAGGCGCGGTGAGAACTGGCGCGCGAGCGACATGGCGCCAATGGGGATCGGTATCGGCGCGGGCTTCGACCGCGCGGCCGGACAGGTCCTGTCGATTGCCGCCTTCGGCATGGGCATGATCGGCATGGCGCGCAAGACTGCCGATCGCGCGCACTTTGCCCATGCCCTAGCCGCGCTGGAGACCTGGCGGACCCGGTCGACCGGCTGAGCGCGCGGAGTCATCGAAACGGCACAACCCGCTGATAGGCGCCGGGCCGGAGTGCGGCGGGATGGCGGATCGGGAAATATTGTCGGGCACGCGCCTCATCGTGCTGTCGCTGCCGTCGCTGGCCTTTGCAGGCTATGACCTCGCCCGGCGGGTGTTCCTGGCACCGTATCTTTCCGGCGAACTCTCGCTGCAGGTCGGTGTTGTCGGCTGGCTGGTGCTGCTCGCCAATTTCGCGTCGATTCCGGCCGAGTTGCTCGCGGGATCGATGGGCGATCACGGATCGGATCGGCTCGGGCGGCGGCGACTATGGATGATCCTGGGTACCGCGCTGGCGCTGATCGGCACCGCCGGACTGCTGCGACAGGGCACCGCGCCATCGATCACCTCGGTGGCAGTCGCACTGGTCGCGCTGGTGGTCGGCTGGGCCTTGTGCAACGTCACGCACGGCGCCTGGGCACTCGAGGCCGCGCACGATAACCGGTCCCGGGGACGGATATTCGGCACGCGGACGCTGTTCGGGATCGCTGGCGGTATCTGCTTTTCGGCGATCGGCGCACTGCAGGTCGCCAGCTGGCCCTCCCCTTTCACCGTCATCATGATCACCGTCGCCTTTGGTGCGCTGGTACTGCACGCCACACTCGTCACCCTGTTGCCTGACCAGGCGCCCGCGCCGGGCAGGTGGCGGCTCGCCTCGCTGCTCGATCCGTTGTGGCTGCTGTTCGCCAGTCGCGGCAATCGCCGGCTGGCAGCGCTGTTCGCGCTCAACGGTGCACATGCGGCGATCACCACCACCGGCTATTTCTACATGGTCGACAATGGCCTGGGGCTGCACGGCTGGGCGCCAACCGGGATCCTCGTTCAGACCATCTGCGCCGCCATCGGCATCCTGGCGGCGATCCGGATCGGCGCCAGTCTCAGCGCGCACGCGCTGCTGCGGCTGACGCTCTGGGCGAATCTGGGCCTGGCGCTTGCCCTGCCGCTGCTGCCCGCCGGCTCGCCAGTCGCGCTGATTCTGTGGACGGTGCCGTTCGGGCTGACCTCCGCGATCGACTTCATGGCCCTGCGGATGCTGCTCGGCGCGCGGCTCGATGCCGGAAGCTCGCCGTCGGGGAAGCGTGCAGCCGCGCATTATGCCGGGTTCCACCTGCCCTTCAATCTATGTGGCGCCGTCGCTTCGGGGCTGTTGTTCGCGGGCTATCGCACCCTGGGCTTCGACCCGCGCGCGGCCCTTGGGCCTGAACAGACGTTCGCGCCGGTGCTGCTCGTCCCGGGCGCGGCAGCCGCGCTGATCACGTTGGTTTCACTCAGAATTCTGGCGGATTCCTCGCTGGACGAGCCCGCCGGAATATCTTCAGCAATGCGCACAACTCCCGAGGCACTTACTGAACAAGTGTAATTATGCCGTCATGGATACACCATAGGAGGTGCCCCGTATCCCGCCGAATCGGTGGGACTTCGAGGGGTATTTCGGATGAGAACCGACCTGTTTCGTGCGCTGATGGCCAGCGCAGCAACGCTCGGCTGCGGCTTTGGCGTTACTGAACAAGCGTTTGCACAGAACGCCAACACCGCTCCCGTACAGACGAGCGAGGCTTCCGGGGATACCGGCCTCGCCGACATCGTCGTCACTGCGCAGCGCCGCCAGGAAAAGGCACAATCGGTGCCGATCTCGATCACCTCGGTCAGCGGCCAGGCACTGGAGGACAGCGGCTTCACCTCGCTCACCGACCTGCAATATGTCGTGCCCGGCGTTCAATATGACCCCACCCAGGGCGCCGCCTTCCAGATCCGCGGCGTCGGCAGCACTTCGTTCGATTTCTCCAATGCCAAATCGGTCAATGTCGTCGTCGACGACGTCGTGATGGATGCCCAGCGCGACAACGGCCTGATCGGCCTTACCGATATCCAGCGCGTCGACGTGCTGATGGGCCCGCAGGGCACGCTGTTCGGCAAGAACTCGACCTCGGGTGTGATCGCGATCACCACCAACAAGCCGGTGATCGGCCAGTTCTCCGGCACCGCCTATGCCAGCTATGGCGAGCGCAACGACCGCAACACCAATGCGACCGTGAACGTGCCGCTCAGCGATCAGGCCGCGCTGCGCGTCTCCGCTTTCGCACTGGGGCAGGACGGCAAGGGCCGCTATGTGGTGCTCGACCGCAATCTCGGCCTGGTCAGCGAATGGGGCGTGCGCGGCAAGCTGCTGTTCCAGCCGGCGCCGTCGCTCGAACTGGTGCTCGCCGGCGAATATACCCACCATATCGACACTGCCATCCGCGTGCCCGTTGGCGGCCCGGCCGGATCGACCTTTGCGCCCGCCGCCGCGCTAACCGCGGCGCAGATCGCGCTTGGCGTCGTCCCGGGGCCGGAGAACGCCGACAGCGCCGACGGATCGCTGGGCCATAACACCACGACCAACAAGGGCGGTTCGCTCCATGTGAACTATGAGATGGGCCAGCACACGCTGACCTCGATCACCGCCTATCGCGAGACGAGTTTCGACAACGACACGCCCGCCGATCTGCTGCCCCGCAACGTCTATGCCTATATCCCGTTCAATTCAGGCCGGCTGAAGACGAACAAGTTCAGCGAGGAGATCCACTTCGCCTCGCCCACCGGCGGCACGATCGAGTATCTGTTCGGCGCCTTCTACAACAAGCTGAATGCCAAGCAGACCCAGCTGCAATGGGGCACGCTCGGCACGCCGCTGCTGTCGCCTGCCGGTGTCCCGTCGCCGACGCTCTATGCGGTGACCGGCGCCTTCGATCCGATCACCAAGGCGATGCTGGGCAACGCCGTGCTGTTCGACGCCACCAACGAGGCGGCGGCCGCGTTCGGCCAGGTCAAGATCACGCCGGCGCGCCGGTTCAGCGTGACCTTTGGCGGGCGCTACAATTACGACTGGAACAGCCAGACGATCAGCTACGTCAATATCGATCCCAGGCCGATCACCGGCTATTCGCCGATCTTCGTCGCCACCGGCGCCGGGCCGACCGAGGCGTTCCGCACGGGATCGAAGAAGGGCGGCCGCTTCACCTATCGCATCGCGCCGCAATTCACGATCAGCCGCGACCTGATGGTCTATGCAAGCTATGCCACGGGCTACAAGCCGGGCGGCGTCGCCTTTGTCGGCAACCGCTACGATCCATACAATCCGGAATCGGTGAAGAGCTGGGAAATCGGCTTGAAGAGCGAGCTGTTCGATCGCCGCGCCCGGTTCAACCTCGCAGCCTTCTCGTCAAAGTTCACCGATTTCCAGGCGACGATCCTGACGCCGGTGAGCACCGGCATCGGCGGGTTCATCCTGGCGTCGGCGATCGGCAACGCGCCGGGCCTGCGTTCGCGCGGCATCGAGGCGTCGCTCATGGTCAAGCCGGCGCGGCAGATCACGCTGGGCGGCTCGGTTACCTATACCGACGCCACCTTCACCGATTATGTCGCCAGCCCGACCGCCAACTATACCGGCACGCGCCTTACCAATGCGCCCGAATGGCAGGCTAGCGTGACGATGGACTATGCCGACGAGATCGGCGCCGGGCTGAACTTCAAGGCGCATCTCGACTATGGCTATCGCAGCGACACCCAGACGGTGACCGGCGCGATGCTCGGCGACATCCTCGCCCCGGCCGTCAGCAACGCGGATGGCACCAAGACGCCCAATTCCACCTATTCGCGGATCCCGGGCTATGGCTTGCTCAACGGGCGTGTCAGCCTGGCCAAGCTGGACGGCGTGGTGGAGTTCGGCGTCTATGCCCGCAACCTGCTGAACACCTATTATTCCACCGGCTGGCAGATCTACGGCCCGCTTGGCCTGCTGCACTATACCTCGCCGAACGCCTACCGGACGCTCGGTGCCTTCGCCAAGATCAACTTCTGACGCGCCTTCGCCGCCGCTCCCGGGCCAATCGGCAGGGGGCGGCGCGCGATCCGTCGCACCAAGGACCCACGACATGAAGAAGCTCGCCATCGGCCTCGGCCTGATCGCCACCTGCACCGCCGCCGCGATCGCCATTGCCCAGGAAGCGCCCCGCACCGAGGAGGTGCGGCTCAACGAGATCCAGGTGATCGGCACCCACAACAGCTATTCGCAGGGCATCGACCCGCAGCTGCTGGCGATGGCCGATGCCACGCTCGGCCCGAAGCTGGCCGCCTTCACCAAGGCGATGCCCGAGAAGATGAAGGCTGACTGGCAGGAATATCACCCCAATTTCACCAGCATGAGCGAAGGCTTGAGCTATCGCTACACCAGCCTGTCCGACCAGCTGGACGCCGGGATGCGCAGCCTCGAGATCGACATCAACAACGATCCCCAGGGCGGGCGCTACGCCCATCCGGCAGGTCTAGCCGCGTTGCGTGCCAAGGGCGTCAGCGACAGCCAGATGCTGCCCTATGACGCCACCGACATGGAGAAGCCCGGCCTCAAGGTGTTCCACGTCGCCGATCTCGACGTGCGATCGAGCTGCAACCTGTTCACGCGCTGCCTGAAGCAGCTTCGCGCCTGGTCCGATGCGCATCCGGATCACGCTCCCATCTTCATCCTGGTCGAAGCGAAGAGCGATGCGCTGCCGGTGTTCCCGAACTCGTCCCCGCCCCTCGCCTTTGATCGTGCCGCGTTCGACGAGATGGACCAGTCGATCTTCCGCGAGATTGGCCGCGACAAGCTGGTGACGCCGGACCAGGTCCGCGGCACCTATCCCACGCTCGAGGCCGGCGTGCTCGCGCACAACTGGCCGACGCTTGCGAAGTCGCGCGGCAAGTTCGTCTTCCTGCTGCTGACCGCGATGGATCCCCAGGCGCTGGCCGCCTATCATGCCGGGCACGAGAATCTGGAGGGCCGCGCGGCCTTCCTGCGCGCCACGCCGGGGCAGAGCTATGCCGCTTTCCTCCTGCTCGACAATGCCAATGTCCGCGCCAGGGAGATTCCCGAACGCGTGAAGCAGGGCTATCTGGTCCGCGCCCGTGCCGACATCGAAACCTATGAGGCGAAGGTGAACGACCCGACCCGCGCCAACCAGGCCTTTGCAAGCGGCGCGCAGATCGTCTCGACCGACTTCTACAAGCCGGGCAACGCGTATGGCACCAGCTATGTCGTGCGACTGCCCGGTGGGGGCGAAGCGCGCTGCAACCCGGTCAACGCCCCTAAGGCCTGCCGGCTCGGGCGCTGACGAGTTACACCACGGGAGAGAGTGATCCCGCGGCGGCCAGTGTTTCCTACCCGGTGCGTTGGAAACACTGGCATCCACAATCCCGAGTGTGGCCGATGTCTCCGCCTTCGCCTGGTCGAAGCGTTCGTGCCCTGGAGCCATCGCGCTTCAGGGCACGAACGCGTCCCCGCCCGCAACCATCACCTCGCCGCGCAGCCGGATGTCGTCGGAACCGCCACCAACCTGGAGAGCATAGGCACCCGGGCGCACCCGCCAGCGGTGCTCGGCTTCGTCCCATGTCGCGAAGGCGCGCGGATCTATCGTCAGCGAGACCCTGCGGCTCTCGCCCGGCGCGAGCGCGACTTTCGCGAAGGCACGCAATTGCCGCACCGGCTCGCCCTCGCCCCGCTCGGCGGGCGCAACATAGAGCTGGACGACTTCCTTGCCTCCGGGGCCGGCCTGATTGCGTAGCGTGAGCTGGACCTTGAGCGGCGCACCGCCCCTCAGCCGACGCGGTGCCTTGAGCGCCGAATAGCCGAAGCGCGAATAGGAAAGTCCGTGCCCGAACGCGAACAGCGGCGCGGTGCCCGCCGTGTCGAATTTGCGGTATCCGACGAGCAGGTCTTCGGAATAGTCGCTGCTGATCTTGGAGAGATCGGCGCGGTCATCGGCATCCGAAGCGGGAAAGCTCACCGGGAGCTTGCCCGAGGGATTGACCCGGCCGGCAAGGATAGCGGCCAGCGCCTGCGCGCCTTCCTGGCCGGGGAACCAGAGCTGGAGGATCGCGGGCACCTGGTCGCGCCACGGCATCGTCACGGCGGCGCCGCTGTTGACCACCACTACCGTGCGCGGGTTCGCCGCGGCGACGGCGGCGACCAGCTTGTCCTGCTCGCCCGGGAGCGCAAGCGTCGGGCGGTCATAGCCTTCGCCCTCGGTCGTCGAGGAGGAACCGACTAGCACGATCGCGGCGTCGGCGGCGCGCGCTGCGGCCACGGCTTCGTCGAGCGAAGGCGAAGGCTCGCGGAGCCCGAAGGCGAGCGCCTCATAGGGCGTCTGGCCGGTCGCATAGTCGAGGCGGATGCGATAGCCGCGCCCGGCCTCCAGATCGAGCGCAACGGTGCGGCGGAGCACCGGGAAGCCGATCACGTCGCGCGCGTCCGGCACGCCCTTCACGCTCTTGTCGAGGATAGTCTTGCCGTCGAGAATTAGCGTCGCGGAGCCCGTGCCGCGGATGCTGAGCTCGTGGCGTCCGCTGCGGCGCGGCCACAGCCAGCCCTCCCAGCGGAGCGCGGCGTAGCCGATGACGCTGGCGCTCGCGACATTGCCGCTGATCCGCTTGATGAAGCGGGTCTCGCGGGCGCTGCGCACCGGCTCTCCCGCGAAGTCGGCTGCAGCGAAATAGCTGGCCTGCAGCCCGGAATCGGCATGGCCGGCATCGGGGCTGAACAGCGCAGCATCGGCCGCGGGAGGCGTTTCCTCATTGTCGACGCCCTGAGCATAAGTAATCCGTACGCCCGGATAGGCCGCGCGCAGCGCCGCGAGCGGCGACGCGATGGCGTCGAACGGCACGACTTCGGAGCTCCCGCCACCCTGCATCCGCGCGGAAGCGGCATTGGGACCGATCACCGCAAGCGTGCGGATGTCGGAGCCGAGCGGCAACACGGCCTGGTTCTTGAGCAGGACGATCGCTTCCTCCGCAGCAGCGCGCGCGACATCGGCATGATTGCGGGCCGGAGCCGGCGCCGAGGGTGCGCGATCCAGCACGCCGCTGCGCAGGATCATCCGCAGCACGCGCCGGGCGTTGTCGTCGATCTGCGCAAGCTTCACTTCGCCCGCATCGACCGCCTTGCGCAGCTTCGCGCCGAACTGCGCGGGCGGGCCCGGCATTTCGAGATCGAGCCCGGCATTGGCGGCCGGCGCCGTCGAGTGCGTTGCGCCCCAATCGGAGACGACCGCGCCGGGGAAGCCCCAGTCCTTCTTGAGTACGTCAGTGAGCAGCAGGCGGTTCTGCGACACATAGGTGCCGTTGACCTTGTTGTATGACGCCATCACCGACCAGGGATCGGCCTGCTTCACCACCGCTTCGAAGGCCGGGAAATAGAGCTCGCGCAACGCGCGCTCCGAAACCCGGGCATCGACGAAGAAGCGATTGGTTTCCTGGTTGTTCGCGACGAAATGCTTGAGCGACACCCCGATACCTTCGCGCTGGACGCCACCGACATAGCCGAGCGCGATCTGTGCCGTGAGATAGGGGTCCTCGGAATAGGTCTCGAAATTGCGGCCCCAGCGCGGCGTGCGCACGATGTTGACCGTCGGGGCGAGCAGCACCGAAGCACCGTCGGCACGGGCCTCCTCGGCGATCGCGCCGCCGACGTGCGCGGCAAGCGCCGGATTCCAGGTCGCGGCGATCGCGGCACCGACCGGGAACACGGTCGCGGGCTTGCCCTCGGGCGACCGCACGCCGGTCGGCCCGTCGGTCATCTTGATCCCGGGCACACCGAGGCGCGGCACGCCGTTCGTCGTCATCGAGGAAGCGCCGGCCAGCAGCGCGATCTTCTCGTCGAGCGTCATCCGCGCGATCAGATCGTCGACGCGCGCGTCCAGCGGCGCGGATAGGCGGCGATACACCGGCGCTTCCGCGTCCTGCGCCGACGCGGGCGCGAGCCCGGCGGCGGAAGGAACCGACAGCGTCATCACAAACGCGATACTCAGGCCGCGCATCAGGGGATCTTCGCGAGATCGGCGGCGGTCTTTGCGAGCAGCTCGTCGGTGAGCTTGCCGCCCGAATATGGCTGGAGCTGCGTGAGGCTAAGGCCCTTGATCATCTCATATTGCGGAATCTCGAGCAGCCCGGGCAGATCGGCATTGAGAACGGCCTTCGCCGCTTCGTTGGCGGCGAGCGTCTCGATCGGCGTGTCGAGGGAATATTTCGGCGCGGCGGCCGGCACCGGGCTCGCAGCAGGCGCGGCCTGGGGCGCAGTCTGCGGCAGCGCGGCCGCGGCGAGAGCCAGCAACATAATCATCATCGTATCTCCTGGGATTCGCCGGAAGCCGGCGGCGACGTTTTCAAGACCCAGTTCGGCGACCATCGCCTCGCGGATCAGAAACTTCTGGATCTTGCCCGTGACCGTCGTCGGAAAGGCATCGACGAAGCGGATGTGGCGCGGAATCTTGTAGTGCGCGATGCGTCCCTGGCAGAAGGCGCGGACCGCCGCCTCGTCGCCCGCTGCCCCGAGGCGCAACCGGATCCAGGCGCAGAGCTCCTCGCCCATCCGCGCATCCGGCACACCGACCACCGCGACGTCCTCGATCGCGGGGTGGCTGAGCAGGAAATCCTCTATCTCGCGCGGATAGATGTTCTCGCCACCGCGGATCACGACATCCTTGATGCGGCCGACGATCCGGCCATAGCCCTCGGCGTCGATGGTCGCGAGATCGCCGCTGTGCATCCAGCCGTCTGCGTCGATCGCATCGGCGGTGCGCTCGCGATCGTTCCAGTAGCCGAGCATCACCGAATAACCGCGTGTGCACAATTCGCCGGGCCGACCCGCGGGAAGCGTCGCGCCCTCGCCATCGATCACCTTGCATTCGAGATGCGGCAGCACGCGCCCGATCGAATCCACGCGCCGATCGAGGCTGTCACCCAGCCCGGTCTGGAAGCTCACCGGGCTCGTCTCAGTCATCCCATAGCCGATCGTCACGTCGCGCATGTGCAGCCGCGCGATCACGTCGCGCATCAGCGGCTCGGGGCACACCGCGCCCGCCATGCATCCAGTCCGCAGCGAAGTGAGGTCGAAGCGGGCGAATTCGGGATGCGCCAGCACCGCGATGAACATCGTCGGCACGCCGTACAGCGCAGTGCAGCGTTCGGCTTCGACGGCTGCGAGCACCGCGCCCGGATCGAACGCCGCCGCGGGATAGATCATCGCCGCGCCGTGCGTGATGCTGGCCAGATTGCCCATAACCATGCCGAAGCAATGGTAGAGCGGCACGGGGATGCAGATGCGGTCTTCGGGGCCCAGCGCCATGCCGCGGCCGACGAAATAGCCGTTGTTCAGGATGTTGCGATGCGAGAGCGTCGCGCCCTTGGGCAGGCCGGTGGTCCCGCTGGTGAACTGGATGTTGATCGGATCGACCGGATCGAGCCTGGCGGCCAGCCGATCGAGCTCGGTCCGCGCACCGGGGCGCATCGCCGCGATCTCGTCGAACGCCAGCCAGCCGGGGCGCGGACCGCCGCCGATCCGGATCGCCGCCCGCAGCGTCGGCAGCCGCGCCGCGACCAGCCGGCCCGGCTCGCTCTCCGCGAGCTCCGGTGCCAGCGCCTCGATCATCTCGAGATAGGCGCTGGTCTTGAAGCGCTCGGCCGCCACCAGCGCCTTGAGGCCGACGAGGTTGATCGTGAATTCGGCTTCGGAAAGCTGATAGGCCGGGTTGATCGTCACGAGGATAAGCCCCGCACGCGCCGCGGCGAACTGCGTGAGCGCCCATTCGGCGCAATTGGGCGACCAGATGCCGATCCGGTCCCCCGGCTCGAGCCCCAGCGCGAGCAGCCCCGCCGCGAGCGAATCCGCGCGCGCAAGCAGCTCGGCGAAGCTCCAGCGAACGCCCTGCGCGACCGACACTAGCGCATCGCGACCGCCCCAGCGCTCCGCGGCGTGCACCAGCGCCTCGCCGATGGTGATGTCGAGCAGCGGAGGCGCATCCGCCCCCGTGACGTGGCTGAGCGCGTGCGCGGTCATGGCTTGCCCGGCGCCGTGCAGGTGAAGTTGGCCGCGTCGTCGGTGGATCCCGTGCCGCTCCAGCGCGCGACCTTGGGATAGGCGCATAGCGGGCGGGTGCGAACCGGCTTCGCCGGGAAGCCGAGATAGCCGAACAGGTCGTTGTCGAACTTGGTCGCCATGATCCGCTCGGGGGCTGCGCCGCCCTGGTGCCAGGCATCGATCGTTCCGAGCGCGTCGAACACATTGGGGCCTGGCCCGGCGAGGCAGTGCGACACGCCCGGCATCATGAAGAGCCGCGCGGAATCGCGGGCCGCCCGGTTTGTCCGCTGCACCCGCGTGAAATAGTCGATAGTGTTCTCAGGCGCGATCGCCGCGTCCTGCCAGCCGTGATACATCAGCAGCTTGCCGCCCCGGCCGAAGAAACTCCGAAGATCGGGATTATCGGCGTCGAGGTTCGCGCCCTGAAGCCGCTTCGCCAGCGCATAATCGCGCGCCAGATCGAAGCGCGCCAGGTCCCAGGACGGATCCGAATGGACCATGTAGCGCATGAAGTCGGTCGAGAAACGACCGTGCTGCGCGTTCGGCCCGGTAAGCCACAGATCCCAGGTGCCCGGCACCGCCTCGGCACCGGGCATATACCCCGGATAGAAGGGCTTGCCGTCCGCCGTCCGCACGCCGCGATAGAGCGCGCGCGCCGTCTGAACCTGCGGCGCGGTGAGGCAGCTAGGCGCGTCGCCGGCCTTGCACAGGAGCACACCCGGATCGAAGCGGCACGTGCGCGGATCGTCGATTACCCCGTCGGCCACGCCGTCCTTCGCGTCGCACTGCGCGAGCGCCGCGTCCTGGAGCAGCTTGAGCTTGGCATTGGGGATCACCGCTTCGGGCCGCGCGAAGGAGATGCGAGCGTCGGCGGCGAACGCGCTGGTCATCCGCGTCCAGGGTATCGCCGGCGCACCCGCGACGATCGCGTCATAATCCGTCGGAAAGCGCTGCGCTTCCATCAGCGCTTCCCGGCCGCCATCGGAGCAACCGTGGAAATAGCTCGCCGCCAGCGGCCGGGGATAATAGGCCGCGACCACGCGCTTCGCCGCCTCGGCGCCCAGATGGTTCGCGCGCCAGCCGAAATCGCGGATCTTCTCGGGAGCATTCAGGGCCCATTTTCCGTCGACGTCGCCGCTGCCGACATGCCCCATGTCGGTGCCGACCGCGGCATAGCCGCGTGCGACGCCGCCGCGCATCGTGAGCGAAGGGATCATCAGGCTGCCGCCAAAGCCGCCATTGCCCGCACCGAGCAGCTTGCCGTTCCACGCCGCGAGCTCGGGCAGCCACACCTCCACCTTGATCGACGAACCGGGAACCGGCGTGAGCACCGCCTGCACGCGGCAGAAGGGCGCCGCGGCGGGAAGCCCGGGCTTCCCGGGCTCGGTATCGATCGTCGTCCCCTTGCCGACGGGAGTCGCGGAAACGACACTGCCGTTGCCCAGCGCCAGCCCGGCGAGCGCCGCGCAGCCCCCGCCCGAGCGAGCGGGTGCCGGAGACAGTCTCCTGCCTTCGGCTGCACCGGTGACGACCAGCGCCAGCACGCCGGCGGAGAGCAGGTGGATCGACTTCATTTGCGCAGCATCCCCAGCGATTCGAGCCAGTCGCGCATCCGCGCGGTCCATTGATCGACAGACTTGCCCTTGTGCTCCATGCCGAAGCCATGGCCGCCATCGGGATAGGTCACGAGCTCCGACCTGGCCCCCGCCGCGCGCCAGGCGGCATCCAGCCTGGCACTGTCGTTCCGCGAGAGCTTGTCATCGTCGGCGACGAGCACGAAGAGCGGCGGCGCATGCGCCGGCACCGCGATCGGATCGGGGAGCAGTCCGGGGTAGATCGCCGCGGCAAAATCGGGACGGCTGTCGCGGTGGCCGGCAGCGAGCGTCCATACCGTCACCGCCCCGCCGGCGGAGAAGCCCATCAGCCCGATCCGATCCGGCTTGATACCATATTGCCCGGCATGCGCGCGGACGAAGCGCACTGCCTGCTCGCCATCCGCCGTCGCAAGCGGCCGCAGCGGTGCGACGGCGTCGGCAAGCTCGGGCAGATGCGTCAATCGCCGAATGAACTGCCCGGTGAAATCGTCGCCGGTCTGCAACAACCGGTAGCGCAGCACGAAGGCGGTCACGCCCATGCCATTGAGCCACTTCGCCACGGCGGTGCCTTCGTTCTCGATCGAAAGCAGGTGGAAGCCGCCGCCCGGAGCGACGATCACGGCAGTGCCGTTCGCGATTGCCGGATCGGGGCGATAGACGGTGAGCGTCGCATCGCTGACATTGCGAACGATCGTGCCGAACGGAAAACGCGTCTCGGTCACTTCGGGACGGGACGGCGCCTGCGGCGGCGGTGCAGACCAGATGCGCCGGGCACCCGGATCCTGCGGCAGCACATGCGGAGCGCAGCCCATCGTCAGCAGGGCAAGCATGGCGCCCCATCGCAACTTCTTCGCCATCGTCATTGCCCTGCCTCCCGTGCGGCGGCGATCGCGGCGAGCGACGGGCTGCCGGCCTCCGCCATCGCTGCGGATGCGCCGATCGCGAGCAGGCGCGGCGCGGTGCCGTTCAGGCGATCCCAGCGCGGCAGTCCCTTGCCGTTAGGGTCGCCGGTAGCCGCGAAGCCGGCCCAATAGTCCGCGATCCGCGCCGCCACCGCCGCATCGACGGCGCTCGGCTTCGCATCGCCCTTCGCGAGATTGTCGAACTGGAAGATCACGTCGGTCGCATGGCCCGCGCCGATGCCTTCCTTGCGCTTGGCCTCGGCGACATAGCCGAAGCGATAGAGCCAGGTCGGCGCGCCCGTCGCCGCGTGCCAACGCGCCATCGCGAGAGCCGGCTCGGTGAACATCGCGTCGCCGGCCAGATAGCGCGTGGCCTTCTCGGGCGAGGCATAGCTCGCCTTGACCGCATCGGCGCCCTTGCCCAACGCCGCGAGCACCGGACCATTGACCATCGGCAGCAATCCCACGGGGACAAAGCCCAGCTCGTCGTCATTGTTGCCGATGATCAGCGGCACCCTGGCCTCGCGCCCCGCCGCGAAGACGCGCGCGGCGTCTTGGGGCACGATATCGCCATCGGTGATCGGCCCCGAATAGCGCGCATCCTCCTTGTTGAGCATGTTGATGCCGCCAAGCACCGCCGGCGCGGGCAACGCACGCAGGCTCGCAGCATCGCCAGCGCCGGCTGCGGCCGCAAAGGCGCTGCCCTTGGCCTCCGCCTCGGACGGGACGGGCCAATGATCGCGCCCGCCACCCGAGGCGCTGATCGCCCGGGCGAACAGCCCGCGAGCCGCCGGGGACGCCATCAGCCGCAGCACCGATTCTCCGCCCGCGGATTCGCCGAAGACCGTGACTTTCGCGGGATCACCGCCAAAGCCCGTAATGTTGCGCTTCACCCATGTCAGCGCGGCGATCTGGTCCATGAGGCCGTAATTGCCACCGCTGCCCTCAGCGGTGAGCGCAGGGTGTGCGAAGAAGCCGAAACGGCCGAGCCTGTAGTTGAAGCTCACCACCACGACGCCGCGCGCCGCCAGCCGTGCACCATCGGTCTCGGCAACCGAACCCGATCCGCTGACGAAACCGCCGCCATGGATCCACACCATTACCGGCAGCTTCTCCCCGGCAGCGGCGTTCGGCGTCCAGACGTTGAGGAACAGGCAGTCCTCGCTCGTCGGCTGGCCGCTCGTCGTGACGCCGGGCATCGCATTCTGCATGCAATCATTTCCGGCCCGGCTCGCGTCGCGCGGCGCGGTCCAAGGCACGGTCGGCGCGGGCGGACGCCAGCGCAGGTCGCCGACCGGCGGCGCGGCATAGGGAATCCCCCGAAACGCCATGATCCCCTCGGCGCTGACGCCACGCACCGGCCCCGCCTCGGTCCGCACCTGCTGCGCCACGGCGGGCATCGCAACGAACAGCAATGCGCCTGCGGCCAATATCCGGATCATCGCCTGCCTCCCGTCTGAAATACGAAGCTGCCGGCGCCGGTGCGATAGACCGCATAACCGGCCTCATCGCGCACCCGCGAGGCGTCCGCTGGCGCCGTGATCGCGCCGAAGCCGAGCGGCACCCAGATCTCGCCAAGCGCATTGGCGGGGACCTCGGCGGTCAGCGTCAGCCGTCCCGCCTCCACGCGCCAGCGTGACGCGGCGCGACCCTGAACGGTCTCCATCACTGCCTCGGCGCTCGCCAGCCCCGCGGGGATCGCAGGCTTCACCAGCACCGTCTTGTAGCCCGGCGCGCCCGGCCTCAGCCCCGCGAGCCGCTGGCGCATCCAATCGGCAATCGACGCGAAATAATGATGGTCGCGCGAGCGGCTGGCGAGGCTCCAGCTCTCGAACATCGTCGAGTGGCCGTTGACGATCCACCAACCCCAGCCGGGCTCGTCCGTGCGCGTCGCCAGCCTGTAGGCAAGGTCGGCATGGCCATGGTCGCTCAGCACATCGAGCAGGTGACGCGTGCCGAACACACCGGTGCGCAGCCCCTGTTTCTCGACATCGCGCGCGATCGTGTCGGCGACGCCCTGCGCACGCCCCTCGGGCGCCATGCCGAAGGCTAGCGCGAGCACATTCTGCACCTGAAGCGGCGGTCCCGCCACGCCCTTGGCGTCGATGGTGCGGTACCAGCCGTTCGCGGCATCCCAGTAGCGGGCATTATAGGCCGTCCGGATGGCGTCGGCGAGCGCGCGATATCGGGCCGCATCCTCCTCGGCACCGATCACGGCAGAGGACCTGGCGAGCAGGTCGGCCTCATGGAAGAAATAGGCCGTCGTCACCGCATCGACGCCGCCGCCGCGCGAATTGAAGAAGTCCAGGCTTCCCGGCGGCAGCCATTCGCTGAGCCCCTTGGCGCGGAAGAAATCAGGCGCCCGGATGAAGGTCGCGGTATAATCGACCAGCCGCCGCTGCATCGCATGGCTGCGCGCCAGGATGCGCGTGTCGCCGTCGGTGACGTAGAGCTCCCAGGGGAGGATCAGCGCCGCTGCGTCCCAGGGCGTGGTCGGTCCCCACATCAGGTTCCAGCCCGGCGTGTCCTCATAGCCGTAATAGGGCGTGGCGGGCACGATCTCGGGGATCTCGCCCTTGTCCGACTGGGCATCGCCGAAATCGTCAAGCCATTTGGTCCATACGCGCGCGATGTCGAGGCTGCGCGCCGCGGCTCCCGCCGACGCCTGGGCGTCGCCCGTCCAGCCATTCTTCTCATAGGTCGGCGTGTCGGTCTGGAAACCGTGGAGATTGTTGAGGATCGTCGCGGTGGCGGCGGCGTCGATCTTGCCCAGCAACGAGTCGGCGCTGGCGAAGCTGCCGATCCGCGCGACGTTCGAATGCACCACGCGCACACGGAGTGCGCCATCGCCCGGGGTGCCCGGATAGCCCTCGACCTGGACGTACCGGAAGCCGCGATAGCCGAAACTCGGCTCCCAACGCTCAAGCCCCCTGCCCGCCAGCGTATAACGATCGGTCTGCAGCTGGGCATCGATCAGCCCCGATGCAGGCACCACCTGCCCGTCGTCGCCGAGCCGCTCGCTCGCCACCATCGAGACGGTTGCGCCCCGCGCGCCCCGCACCTCGAGCACCGGCCAGCCGGCGACGATCCGCCCGAAGTCATAAACCCATACGCCCGGCGTCGGCTGCGTGACCGTGACCGGCGCGATCGTCTCGACCGGCGCGATCGGCTCGGAATTCGCGGCCACCAGCTTGCCCGCGGGTCCGGCGACCAGGCGCGCGGCCTGCCAGCCCGGCCCGGTGCCGGCGCGATCCCAGCCGTCAGGCAACAGCCGCGCGTCGTAGCGTTCGCCGCGATGGATCGAATCGCCCAGCGTCGGCCCCGAGCGCGTCTGCCAGCCGGGGCCGCTGGCGACCGTCTGGCGGGAGCCGTCGTCATAATCGATCTCGAGCTGAGCCTTGAGCGCGGGCTCCGCATGCCAGGGCGCCGCGTGGAAATACCATTCGTTGGGATCGCTGAGCCCGTACCATCCGCGGCCCAGCTCGGCTCCGATCACATTCTGCCCGGCACGCAGGAGGCTGGTGACGTCGGCGGTGTATGCCAGCACACGCTTATCATAGGCCGTAAAACCGGCCCCCAGCGGCGAACCCACCGCGGCCCCGTTCAGCGTGATCCGCGGCATCCCGCCCGCGGAATAATAGAGCCGGGCCCGAATGGCCTTCTTGCCGGGCGTGAGCCGGAACGCATAGCGTACCAGCGGCGCCGGCGCTTCGATCGGCAGCACCAGATCGATGTTCGGGACGCCGCTTGCAACCACCAGCCCCTGCGACGAGACGCTGCCGCCGGTGAAGGGATTGTCGTTGCGTGCGAAATCGGTCGAGATCGCGGGACTGTCGCTTCCCGATACCGCGACGGCGTGGATCACGGCGGCCCGCGCTTCCTTTGCGCTGAACCCGATTGTGCCGTGGCTATGCGTCGCATCTTCGAGCGTATCGGCGATCACGCCGTCCAGGCTGGTGACGATGCGCGTACCCACCGCCTGAATGCGCAGCCGGTGCCGCACACCCTTGAGCGGCTTCGCCAGCGGCACGCGCTTCAGCTGTACGGTCTTCACGGCCGAGCTGGTTCCGCCCGGATAGGTACGCAGGCTTTCGATCAGCTCGGGCCCGTCCTTGCCCTCGCGCAAGGTCCAGACATAGGCATCACCGAAGGTCTTGCCGTGCGGCAGCGCCCGGAACAGCACATCGACGGCGCTGCCGGTGAGCGTCAGGTCGGCTTCGAGTGTGACGTCGCGCCAGTCATGGTCGCGGCGATCGGGCCCGGAAATCCAGCGCGCACTCCAGTCTGCGGAGGCGAGCAGCCCCATCTCCCACCAACCGGGCGTGCTCCACTCCGTCGCGCGGCCATTGCCGTCCCAGGCCTGCACCTGCCACCAATAGCGCCGGCGCGCCTCGAGCCTCGGACCGGCATAGGCGATCTGGACATTGGCGTCGGAAGCGACCTTGCCGCTGTCCCATACATATGGGCCGGTCTTCAACGCGGCGGGAGACGCTGCCACCCGGATGCGATAGCCAGTCTGGCGCGCCACCGGTGAATGCCAGGCGAGCCGTGGCGCCGGTGAGTCGAGCCCCAGCGGCGCCTCGGTATATTCGACTTTCAGCTTCCACGGATCGGGGCCCTGGCGACCGAGACCCGCCGTTGCCGGCATCGCGAGCACCAGTCCCGCCAGCAACGGCAGGAGACGGCGGCACCACCGCGCACTGCCTTCACGTCCCCCACTCGATACGCGCATCGACGACAACTTCCGCTCCCTAGAACTTCGTCCGGATGCCAAAGGCGAACAGCCGCCCCAGCGTGCCACCATTGGTGTAACCCGGCGCGCTGTTCAGGAACGGCGGATCCTGATCGAACACATTATCGACATTCAGCGTCAGCGATGTGTTCTTGATCAGATTGCCGAGGTCATAGGAGAAGAACAGGTCTACAGTGTCGAACGCCGAGACGCGCGTCTGCGGAAGCACGCCGCCCAGCGGGAAGCCGCTGCGATGGTTGAGCGTCGCCTGACCGGTAAATCCTCCGACCTTGCCGCCCAGCCCCGCCGTGAAGGCCAGGCGCCCGGTGCCATTCTTCAGATCGTCGCTGAACGGGCCGCCCTTGATCGTCTGGGTCCTGCGGCCGAGCGTGTACGTCCCCGCGAAACTCGCGTTCAGCGAACCGAACGACGTCGAGTGGACATAGGCGAGATTGAAGTCGATCCCGTCGGTATGCACCGCACCCAGGTTGGCGCGCGTCGCCAGGAACAGCACGTAGGGAGAACTGGCCGCGTAGAGTGCGGCAAGGCTCGGCACGCCGTCGATACGCAAGCTGCCGGCCGCGGCCGTCGCCTGCGCGAGCGTGGGGTTGAGGATGTAGAAGCTTGAATAATTAGGGTCGGCGAAGAGCACCGGCGACGTGAACGGTGGCACTGCGATCGCATCGGTGAAGCGGACGTTGAAATAGGTCGCGCTCAGCACCAGCCCGGGCGCGAAGTCGGGCTTGAAGTCGAAACCCAGCGACCAGGTGTCGGCTTTCTCGGGCTTCAGGTTGGCGTTACCGCCCGCAATCGCGATCGTAGGACGCAGGATGTCGAACGGGGAGCTGTTAGCCGCACGGAACGGGCTGAACGGAATCACCTGCACGCGCGAGTCGACCGAATTGCCGAGATCGGCAAGGCTCGGCGCATGGAACGACGTTCCGTAGTTGCCGCGCAGGGTGAGCGAACGGACCGGACGATAGGTGATGCCGATCTTGGGATTGGTCGTCCCACCCACGTCGCTATAATCGTCATAGCGCGCCGATCCGGAGATCTCGAGGCTGTAGAGTCCCGGCGACCGATTGCCTTCGCCGACGAGCGGCACGAGCAGCTCGCCGAACACCGACTTGACGTCGCGCTCGGCAAAGGAACTGCCGCCCGTGATCGCGGCTATGGGGCCGCTTCCGGTGAAGGACCGGATGTTCTCATAGTGATATTCGGCGCCTGCCGCGAGGCGAACTTCGCCACCCGCCAAGGCGAACAACGGGCCATCGACCACGGCCCGGCCTTCGGCGAGCTCCTGCGTCGCCTGGCCGTAGTTGACGAAGTCGTTGATCCTCGCGAGCACGCTCGGCGACGTCGCGGACAGATTATAGGGATTCAGCGCCGTCGCCGTGGTCGTCCCGCCCAGCGCCGCGGTCACCGCGCTCGCATTGATCGCATCCTCGGTCGTCTTATTCTCGCTACGCCCCAGATTGGCGCGCGTACGCAGCTGCCAGCCCCCGCCGAGGTCGAACTCCATCGAAGGCGTAATGCCATAGGAGGAGAAGCGCGCCGGGCTGACGTTGCTCGGCCCGAACACCGAATCGAACGACATCGCCACGGTCTGGGAGAGTTCGGTGCCGATCCGCGAGAAATAGGGGTTGAGGATCGTGATCGTATCGCTCTGCGTCGATTGCGCGCTGCGCGTCACGGTATCGCGCTGCGACCAGTAGCCGGTCAGCGAGAAATGGACCGCATCGCTCAATTCCTGCGTCAGCCCGGCGAACACGCTGTGCCGCTTTTCGCGCGGGACGATGTCGGCATAATCGGTCTGGTCGCAGCGGTTGATCGTGCCCGGCACCTTGCCCGGCAGCGCATAGGGAATGCCGCCGATCAAGACATTGGCGGGCGTGCAGGCCGTGCCGCGGTTGTCATTGCCGCCACCCGCGCGATTGTCCGCCGTCACATAGTCGCGGTCGATGCCAAGAATGTTGTCGTGCCAGGCATAGGCATAGGAGACGAAGATCGATCCAGATCCCCAGTCCTTGCCTGCGATCACGCTGCCGTCGAACGACTTATAGTCGTCCGCTATTCCGTAGCGCGCATTGATGCCGATGCCGTTGTAGCGCTTGCGCGTGATGAAATTGATCACGCCCCCGATCGCGTCCGATCCATAGATCGACGAGCCGCCGTCGGGAATGATCTCGACCCGCTCGATCACATCGGGCGGGATGATCGAGGGATCCACCGACGTCTGGAGCACGCCCGCGCCCACCAGGCGGTGGCCGTTCATCAGCACCAGCGTGGTCGATCCTCCCGACGCGCCGAGATTCCGGATGTTGGGGCGTACGATCGGCAGGGCATAGCTGCCGGTGCCGATCGGTACTGTCCCGAAATTGCCCACCTGCGGAATCTGCGCGAGCAGATCGTTGGTCGAGACGGCGCCCGTCGCCACCACCGCCTCACGATCAACGCCGATGACATTGGTCCCGACCGGAGCAACACCGCGGATCAGCGTTCCGGTGACCACGATGTCGCCACCCCCGCTGCCGTCCGCCGCGGCGTCCTGCGGCGACTTGCCGACCTGTGCGACAGGCTCCGCTGGAGGCGCGCTGTCCTGCGCATATGCGACGCTGCCCCCGCCCAGTATCCAGGCGATCGCCGCCGCCGACACGCCGAGGCGCAGCAAATGAAATCCCGCGGCACCGCGGCCCGCAACTTGTCCGTTCATCCCATCCTCCCCGATGGCCGGATTCCCGGCTCGTTTCGGTTGGAGAGGCGCAAGGCGCCACCCCGGTCGTGCCCCGCTTCTTTGAGGCGGTTTGCACTATTCAGGGTTACGACCTCCGGGCCGATGCGTCAATATTTTTAAAAATATGTACTGTTAATGAGTTGACGCTCTGCCGGCAGCGGCAATCTCGTCGCGAAATGCACTTCGCGCGGCGGAGAGTTGCGCAATCGGGCTGCCTGTTGAAAGCGCGCGGATCTGCTTTCCGATGAACACTGCCTGCATCCGCAGCGCGTCGAAAGCGGCGACATCCGGATTGAGTTGCTCGAGCTGGCGACGCCATGCCTTTGCCTGGTCGGCGATCACGCTCCACACGGCCGAGCGCAGGTCCAGCCGCCGCGCCGACTCGACGCCGATTGAATAGATCGCGATCGCGGCGCGGCCGTGCTGCGTCACTTCGCGGACGAAAACGGCGGCAGTCAGGTCGGCGAGTCCGTCGAGTGTCAGTCCTGCGCCCCCTGCCGAGCCGACCATGTCACGGTAGCGGTGCTTGGAGCGTGCGAACAACTCGGCTTCCGCGGCCTTCAGCAGGCCGTCGATCGACCCGAAATGATATGCCGGCGCCGCTATGGTAAGACCGCATTCCTGCGCCACGGCCTTGTAGGTGACGGCGCCCGCACCGTTCGCCACGAGCAGCGCGATCGCACCTTCCAGGATGCGCTCACGCGTTTCACGCGCCTTGGGCGTTCGCCGTGCAGGCGGGGACGGCCCGGCCTCGGGCGCGGTATCGCGGGGTGCCCAATGGATGACGGGATCGGCGCCCGCAGCGAAAACCGCGGCGACCTGCTCGGGCTTGAGCTCGAGCGGCAGCGTGATGAACAACAGGCCGATGGCGGTGTCGATGCCGGACACGACCGCCTCATCGCTCAACTCGCCGTACATGGCACGCGCCAGATCGCTCCACGCCTCGAACAGCTTGCCGAACCATTCGTCTGCGATCGCATGGCCTTCTGCGGTACGCGCGGCCTCAAGGATGATCTCGCACCACGCGAGCGCCAGCCGCCGATATCGGCCGGAAGCGTTGGTCAGCAGTTTGGTGACGAAGCCCGCAAGATCGGGCGCCCTGCCCTTGCCACGGCGCTGCCGCAGGGCCGCACGACGGAAAGATTCGACATAGCCATCGAGCAAGCGCCGGGAAGCATCGGCGATCATCTCGCCCTTGGTGGCATAATGATAGGTCGTCGCGGCAAGCGACACTCCGGCCGCCGCGGCAACCAGGCGATGCGTCACGCGGCTCGAACCCGCTTCGGCGAGCAAGGTGATGACGGCATCGGCGATCCGGGCTTTGGTCCGCGCCGCGCGCGCGGGGGATCCCGGCTGTCGCCGCTCTCGCACCGACCCGTCGGTCGCCATGCGTTCGCTCGATCCAACGTTCTTCGGCATCACCAAACCATATTCCTTAGCGCTACAGGGGCACTAGTCTTCGCGACGCTCCAACGATGCGCGGCACCGCGCCATCAGCACTCCCTCGAGAAGAAGGTCGCAAATCACCTACGCCACTCAGGCGGCATGTTTTAAACAATTGTACAATGAATGCCACCCGAGGCCAGACGCGAGCGCCACCGCTCCATTTCGCAACCGACGGGCTCTTCGGCCACATCAACGAAATGCGCTCCCGGTGCCGATGCGCATGCCGGGATCGCAGCAGTGACGGGAGGACCGTCGCGGTCCACCGGGTGGTAAAACACACGTCGCGAAGACAGCCGGGCCGAGCGATTCAGCCGGCGCAAAACCCGAGGCAAATGGCCGAGATTTTACGGAAAGAGGCGCGGCATGACCGCCCTCTGCACGCAAAATCTATGCATATGTGTTGATTGCACTGGCTGGGGCGGCAGGATTCGAACCTGCGAATGACGGTACCAAAAACCGTTGCCTTACCACTTGGCGACGCCCCAGCAGAGCGGCGGCTTATAGGGCCTTAGCCCAGCCGTTCAACCCAGCCATGCGTGTCCGGCACGGTACCGCGCTGGATGCCTCCGAGCTCGGCGCGGAGCTTCTCCGTGACGATGCCCGGACCGCCATTGCCGATCATGAATTCATAGCCGTTGCCGCGCACCTGGCCGATCGGCGTGAGCACCGCCGCAGTGCCACAGGCGAAGGCCTCGCGCAGCTTGCCGCTCTGGGCATCGGCCTTCCACTGGTCGATCGAATAGCGCTCCTCGCGCACTTCGATCCCCTGCTCGCGCGCCAGGGTGAGCAGCGAGGCGCGGGTGATGCCCGGCAGGATCGTGCCGCCCAGCGGCGGGGTGATGATCGAGCCGTCGTCCATCACGAACATCACGTTCATGCCGCCCAGTTCCTCGACATAGCGGTTCTCCACCGCATCGAGGAACACGACCTGGTCACAGCCATGGCCGATCGCTTCCTTCTGCGCGACTAGGCTCGCGGCATAGTTGCCGCCGCACTTGGCCGCACCGGTGCCGCCCGGCGCCGCGCGCGTATAATGCTCCGAGACCCAGAGCGTGACCGACGGCGCACCGCCCTTGAAATAGGCGCCCGCCGGCGAAGCGATCACCATGTAGAGATATTCGCTGGCCGGCTTCACGCCGAGGAACACTTCGCTCGCGAACATGAAGGGGCGCAGATAGAGCGAGCCGCCCTCGATCTCGGGGATCCACTTCTCGTCGATCTTCACCAGTTCGCGGATCGACTGGAGGAACAGCTCCTCCGGCAGCGGCGCCATCGCCATCCGCTCGGCGGACTCGCGGAAGCGGCGGGCATTCTCGTCGGCACGGAACAGCGTGACCGCGCCATCGGGCGTGCGATAGGCCTTGAGGCCCTCGAAGATCTCCTGCGCATAATGCAGCACGGCCATTGCCGGATCGACCTGGATCGGCCCCCGCGGCTGGACCTTCGCGTCGTGCCAGCCCTTCTCTACCGAATATTTGATCACCACCATGTGATCGGTGAACACCTTGCCGAAGCCCGGATTGGCGAGGAGCACGGCGCGGTCTGCATCGCTGACCGGGTTGGTGTGCGCTTCGAACTCGAAATCCAGATTGGTGGTGGTGTTCATCTTACTCTTCCCGACTCTGCCTTGAGCGGCTTGCAGCGGGTTAGGCGCGGTGGCAGAAAGCGTCAACATGGCTGCCCCAATTCCTGCCTCCCCGCTGTTCCTGCGCGAGCCCGAGATCCGGCGCGGCGTGGAACTGCTCTATTTCGGGTACGCCCATCTGACCCGCTCGATCGATGCCGGCCTCGCCGAACAGGGCCTGGGCCGCGCGCATCACCGTGCGCTCTATTTCATCGCCCGCAAGCCGGACCTGACGGTGAGCGAGCTGCTCGCGATCCTCTCGATCACCAAGCAGTCGCTCGGCCGGGTGCTGACCGAGCTGGGCGACCGCGGCTTTGTCGAGACGCGCACCGGCGAGAAGGACCGCCGCCAGCGGCTGTTGCGACTGACCCCGGCGGGCGCCAAGCTTGAAGGCGAGCTGTTCGACGCGCTGCGCGGCAAAATGGCGGCGGCCTATTCGAGCGCCGGCCCCGGCGCGGTGGGCGGCTTCTGGGCGGTGCTCGAAGGACTGGTGCCCGAGAGCGAGAAACAGGTGGTGGCGGCGCTGGGGCGGTAGCATCCCCGTCATATCCGCGAGTAACCCCGTCATCCCCGCGAAGGCGGGGATCCAGAACCAAACAGGACATCGCCCGCGACCCTGGATCCCCGCCTTCGCGGGGATGACGGGGGAATTAGAGCCGGATCGAAAGCTCCACCTCGTCGCTGAACGGCATCGACATGTAGCCGTTCGCCACATCACCGACGCGCTCCAGATATTCCGGGCAGTAATCGGCATTGTCGGCCACCAGGATCGCGCCGCGGCGCAGCCGACTCTCCACCCGGTCGAGAATGTCCGAATAGAGCGCCTTGGCGCCGTCGAGCAGCAGCAGGTCGATATGTTCGGGCAGCTCGGTCGAGAGTGTCTCCAGCGCATCGCCCTCGCGGAACTCGACCAGGTCGGACAGGCCGGCCTCGGCGAGATGCGCCTTGGCACGGGCGAGCTTGGCGGGTTCGAACTCGGTGGTGATCAACCGGCCGCCGCCATTGTCGCGCAGCGCCGCCGCGAGATGGAGGGTAGACAGGCCGAACGAGGTACCGAACTCGACGATCGAGGTAGCACGCGTCGCGCGGACCAGCATGTAGAGCAGCCCGCCCACCTCAGGCGAGACCGGCAGGGCGAAATCGGCGAGCTTGGCGTAGAAGTCACGATACCCGGTCTTGCTGCGCATCATCGCGCGGTGATCCTCGCTGGTCGTGCCGGCGAAGAGCGGGCTCGCGGCCGGCGGGTTGGCATCGACCTCGGCAAACAGGCGCGCGAGCAGGGGCGCCACAGGGGCGCTGGAAAGCGTCGTCATCTTGGGGTTCTCCATGTGGAAGCAGGGGCTTGCCTGCTGATCCGGAAAATACGACTAGTTCGTCAGGTTTGACTATTCGCATTGGCCGGAGCCCCGTATGCCCCCTGCCCGCACCACCCGCGTCGCCTCGCGGAAAGAGCCCAGACAGGCGCGCTCGAACCAGCTGGTCGAGGCCGTGCTCGACGCCGCTGTTCAGGTTTTGACGAAGGAAGGCGCGCAGCGTTTCACCACCGCGCGAGTCGCCGAGCGGGCCGGCGTGAGCGTCGGCTCGCTCTACCAGTATTTCCCCAACAAGGCGGCGATCCTGTTCCGCCTGCAGAGCGACGAGTGGCAGCAGACCTCGGCGATGCTGCGCGCGATCCTGGAAGATGCGAGCATCCCGCCGCTCGACCGGCTGCGCCGGCTGGTCCACGCCTTCATCCAGTCCGAATGCGAGGAAGCGGCGATCCGCACCGCGCTGACCGACGCCGCCCCGCTCTACCGCGACGCGCCCGAGGCGATCCACGCCCGGGCGGAGAATGCTGGGATCTACGACGCGTTCCTGCGCGAGGCGCTGCCCGGTGTGGGCGAGGAGGAACGGAAGCTGGCGGGTGGCCTGATCAAGATGACGCTGAGCGGCGTCGGCGAGCGCTTCTCACAGAACCCGCGCACGGAGGCGGAGATCGCAGCGTGGTCGGACGCGCTGGCGGACATGTTGTGCGGCTATGTGGCAGGCATCCCGACCGCACAGGGCCGGGGCGACCAATCAGGTGGATGACATTGCGCCCCGATAGACCGGATCCTCGAGCGCACGCCCCGCACCCATAGCCACGCACATTAGGGCATTCTCCGCGACTACGACCGGCAATCCGGTTGCCTTGGACAGTACATCGTCAAGATGCGCGAGGAGGCTGCCGCCACCCGTCATCACGATACCCTGATCGAAGATGTCGGAGGCCAGTTCCGGTTCGGTTTTCTCGAGCGCGGAATGCACCGCCTCGACGATCTGGGCGGTCAGGTCCGCAAGGGCGTTTGCGATCTCGCCCTGGTTCACCTCCACTTCGGAAGGCATGCCCTTCACCAGATCGCGTCCCCTGACTTTCGTGGTCTGGCCGATGCCGTCCTCCGGAAGCCGGGCAGTGCCGATCTCGACCTTGATCCGCTCGGCGGTCGCTTCGCCGACCATGAGATTGTGCTTGCGGCGGATCGCGGAGGCGATCGCATCGTCCATGCGGTCTCCGCCGACACGAATCGATGCGCTATAGGCCAGGCCCTTGAGGGACAGGACGGCCACCTCGGTCGTGCCCCCGCCAATGTCCACGACCATGGCGCCGAGCGGTTCGGTGATCGGCAAGCCGGCACCGATCGCCGCTGCCATGGATTCCTCGATCAGATAGACCTTGCCGGCGCCGGCATTGGTGGCCGCTTGCTGGATGGCACGCCGTTCCACCTGGGTGGCGCTGCTCGGGATGCTGATCGCGATTTCGGGTCGCCGCCCGATCCGCATCGAACGGCCGCGGACCTTGTCGATGAAATATTTGATCATCTGCTCCGCGACATCGACGTCGGCGATGACGCCATCGCGCATGGGACGGATCGTGCGGACGTTGTCGGGCGTCTTCCCCAGCATCAGCTTCGCTTCGGCGCCGACCGCCCGGACGCGCGAGATGCCACCTGTCGTTTCCATCGCAACCACCGAGGGCTCGCTGAGGACGATCCCGCGGTCCCTCAGATAGATGACTGTGTTTACCGTGCCGAGGTCAATCGCAAGATCGTAGGAACCGCTCGAGAACAAACGAGAAAATCGCATCAAATTCAATCTGTTGGCACAAAATTCGCCTCACAGGATTGCAAGAGGCGACATCGGTTGCGCGGGCCCGTGCGGTGAGCCGGCGCAGGGCTCGGGTCAACCTGTTATCGGCTGAACGACCGACTGGGGCGCCGATATGAGTGCAACCGGGCTGGCGCCCCTTCCCTTGCCCCTGGGGGACGAGGGAGGAATTGGCTCACGCCACCTTGAACCCTTCCTTGTTCATCGTCAGCGTCAGCGCCTTGTTCTTCTCGTCGCTCAGCTGGGCGCGGAGCATCGGGAAGAGACGCATCTCCTCCTCGGCCATATGCTCCTCGATCTCACCGCGGAACTGGCGGACCTTGGCTATCCAGTCGGGCGAGGCGGTGGGCGTGTTCTCCAACTCGTAGAGATACTGCTTCACATAGCCATGTTCCCTGGTGAGTTCGTCGGCCGCCTGTTTCTGGCCTGCCTCGCGCAGCGCCGGGTAGATGACATTCTCCTCCTCCACCGCATGCTTCATCAGCGCGTGCTTGAGGTGCGCGAGCAGCAGGTTGCGCTTCGTCGTCGAATGCTCGTCGCTGGCCTCGATCTGGTCGAACACCTTGCGAACCGCCTCATGCTCGGTGGCAAGCGCTTCGTCCCAGTTTCCGGCGAGCGCCGTGGGTGCCTGGATCACCGCCTTGCGGCCGAGCAGCGCCAGCACCCCCAGCGCCACGCCGCCGGCGGCGGCTCCGGCGATCACCCCGAGATTGTGCGTCGTGCTCGTGCGCTTCGAACCGGTGAAACGGCCCTTGCTGTCGCGGGTTGCGGTGGTGGTCGTCATGGCTACGCCTCCAATGTTTCGCTGTCAGCGCAACAACGGAGGAGCGCGGCGGGCGTTCCGGCCTATCCGCGGGCTTCCGCCGCCATTTCGGCGTTACGCCGGGCGGAAGCGGTGAGCGTGGCGAGCAGCAGCTTCTTCAGCGCGTCGTCGGCATCGAGCACATCGAGCCCCTTTCGGGTCGATCCGCCCGGGCTGGCCACCCGGTCCGCCAGCACCGCAGGCGAGACCTCCGCAGCGCCGGCGAGCAGGCCGGAACCTTCCACGGTGGCGATGGCAAGCCGCTGCGCCTGACCCTCGGGAAGGCCGAGCGCGGCGCCGGCCGAGGCCAGCGCATCGATGAAGCGATAGACGAAGCCAGGCCCGCAGCCCTCGAGCGCGGTGACCACGTCGAACAGCTTCTCGTCGGCGATCCACTCGACCAGCCCGAGCGGCTGCATCAGCGCCTCGACCGAGCCGTTGGCGGGCCCGTGCAGCGCGACCACGCCCTTGCCGATCGCGACCGGCAGATTGGGCATGACGCGCACGATCGCGCCCGCATCGAAGCGCGAGGCGAGCGTGGCGATTTCGACGCCAGCGAGGATGGAGAGCAGCAGCGGCACGCCGGCGATGCTGGTGCCGTGCGCTTCGGCGATCGCGTCGATCTGCTGCGGCTTCATGCCGAGCATCACCGCATCGGGTAGCGGACCGGCAGGGAATGCGCGGCCCTGGCGGACGCCCGCGGGCAGTTCGCGGTCCTGGCGGTTGACGACGAAGACATTGGCGGGGTCGATCGTCCCCGCTTCGATCCAGCGGCGCAGCATCGCGCCGGCCATGTTGCCGCAGCCGACCAGCCACAAGCGGGCCGGCGGAGCGGCGCTCACGCTTCGCCCTGCGTTTCGATCAGGGCAGCGGCCAGTGCCTCGGCCGGGGTCTTGCCGCCCCACAGCACGAACTGGAAGACGGGGTAGAAGCGCTCGCACTCATCGACGGCGCTTTCGACCAGCAGCTCGGCCTGGGGCAGGCTGAGCGTCGGCTCATCGCCATCGATCATCGCGGCGTGGCGGAACAGCAGGATGCCGCTTTGCGACCAGAGCTCGAAATGGCCGATCCACAGCTGCTCGTTGACCAGGCCCACCGTCTCGTAGAGCGCCATCCGGCGCTCGTCCGGCACCCGGATGTCCGGGAATGCCAGGAACTGGAGCACGCCGTCGTCCTCGCGCCAGATCGCGCGAAGCTCATACTCCGTCCAGCTGCCTTTGACCTTCGCCACGATCTCGTCGTCCTCGCGGCTGTGGGTCCAGCCATGGGCGGCGAAATAGCTTTCGAGCATGTCGATAGGGGCTGCGTCGTCGCGGTCGAATTCCGCTTCGTCGAGCATCAGTTTCTCCACTGGGGCCGGATTGCTTGGCCAGAATCTGCCAATCGCACCGGGCCCGCACAAGCGCAGGGTTCGCAACCCTGCGCAAAAGCTGTGGACAAGGTGTTTATGCTTGCCCTTCCGTCTTTTTAGGCGATTTCGCCGCCTTGGGAGCCGCTGCGAGCTGCGATTCAAGTGCCGCCAGGCGTGCGGCGAGGGATTCGTTCTCGTCTCGGGCGGCCACCGCCATTGCCTTTACGGCTTCGAATTCTTCGCGCGAAACGAAGTCCATGCCGCCGATCCACTCGCGGGCACGCTCGCGCGCGGCACCTTCGGTCTCACGGGCGACGCCGGCGAGCGTGCCGGCCGCGCCGTTCACGAACTTCACGAAATCGTCGAACAGGCGGTTGTCGGTCTGCATTGTCGTGTTCCTTACGCGATCACTTGATCTGTATTTCGTCAGCCGGACGCGCGGATACAAGGCTTCCGGCGTTCGGGTTGAGCTCGTGGATCTGATAGAGGAGAAAGCCCGCGAACGCGATCCAGGCGAGATACGGGACCAGCAGCACCGCCGCAAAGGTGCGGATGCGGGCGAAAAGGATGAAGGTGACCAGCGCCAGCACGAACAGCGCGCCGATGATCGCCAGCGCCGCCACGACCTGGTGCATGCCGAAGAACACCGGCGACCAGGCCAGGTTCACCGCCATCTGCACCGCGAAGACGACCAGCGCGGGCCCGCGCAGCGCCGACCCGCGCGCGTTGATGATCATCGCCAGCGCCAGCCCCATCAGCACGTAGAGCGTCGTCCAGGCGACCGGGAACGCCCATTCGGGCGGCATGATCGCCGGCTTCACCAGCCGGGCGAACCAGGGATTGTCGCTGCCCGAGGGCGCCAGCCGCGCCGAGGTGATGCCCAGCAACAGGATGAACGGCACCGTGACCACGGCCCATCGCAGATAGGCGAGCCTCAGCTGCCCCTTCGATGCGATTTCCCTCAATGCGGCCTCCGGTTATGTGTGCGGCGAAAGGGCTATGTTGCAGCGCGCCGAAACGCAAGCGTTGCCATATGGGGTGTCCACAGCTTGTACATCAGCCGCGGGTCGCTCCGATCAGGAATTCGACATTGCCCTCGGGCCCGGTGATCGGGCTGGTCGCGATGCCGGCAACGTCCCAGCCCTGCGCCGCCACCCAATCGCGCACTTCGCGGCAGACGCGCTCGTGCACCGCGGCATCGCGGACCACCCCGCCCTTGCCCACTTCGTCGCGCCCCGCCTCGAACTGCGGCTTGATCAGCGCGACCAGATGCGCGCCCGGCCGGGCGAAGCGGAACGGCACTTCGAGCACCTTGGCGAGGGAGATGAAGCTCGCGTCGCAGACGATCACGTCGACCGGCTCGGGAATGTGCGCCTCGGTCAGGATGCGCGCGCTGGTCTGCTCATGGACGATCACGCGGGGATCCTGGCGCAGCTTCCAGGCGAGCTGGTTGGTGCCGCTGTCCACCGCATAGACGCGCGCAGCGCCCTTGCTCAGCAGCACATCGGTGAACCCACCGGTCGAGGAACCGACATCGATCGCCACCGCGCCGGTGACGTCCCAGCCGAAATGCTCGAGCCCGTGCGCCAGCTTGATGCCGCCGCGCGACACCCAGGGATGGTCGCGGCCCTTCACGTCGAGCACGGTCTCCTCGGGCAGCTGCTGGCCGGGCTTGTCGACCTTGCGGTCGCCGGCAAAGACCAGGCCGGCCATGATCAGCGCCTGGGCGCGGGTACGGCTCTCGGCCAGGCCGCGATCGACGAGCATCTGGTCGGCACGTTGCTTGGGCATGCAGCGCCTTTAGGTCCAACCGCTTCGGATGCAAAGCCGCGCGCCTTCAAACCCCGGCTGGGGCACATTGCGCCAAAGAGAGGGCCAGAGAGGGGGAGAGCATCGCCGTGACGCCCAGCCAGAATTGCATCGCGCTCGTCCAGGAGTTCGAAGGCTGCGCGCAGAAGCAGCCCGACGGCAGCTTCAAGGCCTATCCCGATCCCGGCACCGGCAAGCTGCCCTGGACGATCGGCTGGGGCTCGACCGGTGCCGACATCGTCGAGAACACGGTTTGGAGCCAGGCGCAGTGCGATGCCCGGCTGGAAGCGAACCTCACCAGCTTCTCCGCCCAGGTCTCCTCGCTGCTCGGATCGGCGCCGACCAGCCAGAACCAGTTCGATGCGCTGGTCGATTTCGCCTACAATATCGGCGTCGCCAATCTCGAGAGCAGCACGCTGCTGCGACTCCACAAGGCCGGCGACTATGCCGGCGCCGCGGCGCAGTTTCCGCTGTGGGACCATGCCGACGGCAAGGTGCTCCCGGGCCTGCAGAAGCGCCGCGCGGCCGAGCAGGCGCTCTACGAGAGGACGTAAGGGGAGCGGCGGCGTTCAAGATGTCGAAGGTTGGTCAGCTGTTCCCCGGCGAAAGCCCGGGAACCGAGAATTCAATGTCTTGGAACCTCCCCAACAGCTCGGCGCAATCGGGCTTCAATCCGGCGCAGAGCCTATTGCCTATCTATCTAGTAGGAATAAATTGGAGCTCCGGCCTGCCCTCCCTTGGAGTGCAATTGATGAGTATCTTTGCTCCGTTTGACGATCATTCGCCGATCGTCCTCACCGTCCCCGGGCTCGGTGGCTCGGGGCCCTCACATTGGCAAACGCTCTGGGAGCAGTCGCGCCCCGATACCAGCCGAGTCGAACTCGGCATGTGGAATACGCCCCATCGCAATGCCTGGGTGACCAGGCTCGACCAGGCGATCCGCGGCGCGCAGGCGCCGGTGGTGCTCGCCGCCCACAGCCTGGGCTGCCTTGCCGTCGCCTGGTGGGCCGAGCTTTCGCCCCAGCCGTTCGGCTGGCCCGTCGCCGGCGCGCTGCTGGTGGCCCCGGCGGATGTCGACCGGCCGGACGTGAAGTCCGAGCTGGCGGGCTTCTCCCCCGCCCCGGCGAGGCCGCTGCCCTTCCCCTCGATCACCGTCGCGAGCCAGGACGACCCCTGGATCTCGATCGAGCGCGCCCGCGATCTCGCCAAGAGCTGGGGCAGCTTCTTCGTCGATGCCGGCCCCCAGGGCCATCTCAACGCCGCCAGCGGAATCGGCTGGTGGCATGAGGGACAGGAGCTGCTCGACCGGGTGCTCGACGCCGCATCGGACCGCAGCGGCCGCGTCCGCTCCGCCGCCGATGCCCGCTCGATCCTGGCGATCAACGCAACCGAGGCTGCCCAGGCCCATTATCTGGGGAGCCATGCGTGAAGAATCGGCGGCCGGCCGGTGCTTTCGGCCAGCCGCCTCTGGTAACTGCCCGCAAATCCTCTACATAGGAAATGCGGGCGTGGCCGGGTGACGTACCCTAGAGCGTCACCCGGCCTACCCGCGCCCCTTTCCCTTACGTCCTGCTTGCGGTTAGACCGGCGCCATGGATCGCCGAGACCTGCTCGCCGCCGCCGGAATTGCCGGCCCGTTGCTGCCGCTTGCCGCCAGGGCCAGCGTAGCGCCGCCTACCGGCCCGGCCACTCCAGATGCCAGCTTCCCGCTCTGGCCCGGCGAAGCGCCCGGGCTGCTCGACAAGGCCCTCCAGGACCATGTCGTCGTCCGCAATCCCGACCCCGCTTTCCCCGATCGCGCGATGGATCACATCCGCACGCCGCGGCTCGACGTGTTCCGCGCGAAGGAGCCGAACGGCGCCGCGATGCTGGTCATCCCGGGCGGCGGCTATGCGCGGGTGGTGGTCGACAAGGAGGGCTATGAGCTGGGACCCTGGCTGGCCGCGCGCGGGATCACCGCCTTCGTGCTGTTCTACCGGCTGCCCGGCGACCCGTGGCAGGAACCGAGCAACGTCGCGCTGGCCGATGCCCAGCGCGCGATGCGGCTGATCCGCCACCAGGCACCGAAGTGGAAGATCGACCCGAAGCGCGTCGGCGCGATGGGCTTCTCGGCCGGCGGCCATCTCTGCGCCGATCTCGCCACCCGCTTCGACCGGAAGGTCTATGCACCGGTCGATGCCGCCGACACGCTCGACGCCCGGCCGATCCTGGCCGCGCCGACCTACCCGGTCGTCTCGATGGACCCGGGCTTCGCGCATATGGGCTCGCGCACCCAGCTGATCGGCAAGGATCCCAAGCCCGAACTGGCCGCCGAGCATTCGCCCGAGCGCCAGGTCGGCCCGAACACCCCGCCCTGCTTCCTCTGCCATGCCGAGGATGACGCGACGGTGCCGGTGCAGAACGCTCTGGCACTGCGCTCGGCGCTGGTGGCGGCGAAGGTACCGGTGGAGACGCACCTGTTCGAACGGGGCGGGCACGGCTTTGGCTGGGGCACGCGCACCGAGGGCAAGCCGGCGCATCTGTGGCCCGAGCTGTTCCTGGCGTGGGCCAAGGGGCATGGGTTGCTGGGGTAGCAGGGCTCAACATTCCGCTCCCTGCAAGGGAGGGGTTAGGGGTGGGTTAGAATAAGGTCGGGCTCGATGCCCGGCCTTTTCTGTTTTCCGATACCGTCTCGCTGGGCGCCGCCGGGAGACCGGGGGGGGGGGGGGGGGGGGGGGCGGGGGG